>NZ_VPEU01000001.1:0-189395 GCF_013416975.1 Acinetobacter sp. YH18001
TAAGCTATACATGTATATCAAGTGACCATTGGGATAGCTTTGTTACGACCTTTAAAGAATGCAAACAGTTGATTGGTAAATTTTTCACTGTGGGTATAGAAGGCAATAATTGTCGATTACGGCATCGGATCAGGCGAGGCTTTAGGAGAAGCTGCAACTTCTCCAAAAAGCTTGAAAATCATTACAAAGCCTTTGATTTAGCGTTCTTTTATATCAATAATGGATTCGTTTAATGCCAGCATACTTTTTGAAACACCACCCAAAATCATAGTCATGATAAGAAATTACAGCATATCGGGTATTTTTCTTAGTCGGACTTTTAATATAACCTTTAACTGTTGCCTCCCCTTGATCAAGTAACTTTTTCAAATAGAAATCTTTGATTTGGTTTTCTATAAGCGCATTACCTCTATAGAACCTAAGCTTCTGACTGATTTCCGCCTGTTCTTCCAGGTTGTCTTCATCAACAAGTTTTAGCTGTTCGGATTGGTCAAGGAATTGAGCATAATTATATTGAGCAAGTTCGGATGTCCAAATCAGTAACTGATCAAGGTTTTTAGGCATAGGAACTTTCAAATCATTCAAATCAAGCTTTTTAATGGGCGCAAGTTCTTCTTCCTTAAACTCTGTTCTTTCTAAACTTGATTGCTTTAACATAATAATTTCCTTAACTTCCACTAATTTTAAAACATAATAAAAACTATAAATGAGTGCTTAGAGCTTTCATTTTTAGATTTAGCTATTTGGGGTCAATAACGCATAAATCCCCATACTTCCCATAGCCACACTGCTCTTTCATCACTCGGACGCAAGGCTTGGACTCTTCTCCAACGGCACAACTTTGAATATCAAACTGAATACCTTGCTGCCTTAAACTCTCGATCTTTGGAATATTCTCTAAAGGCTTAATATAAGATGCAAATAGCCACGTCATAGTCAGTATGAGAACTGAAAAAATACCTAAGAAAATGGTAATTAACTTCCATGAAAATTGATCACTGGTTGATTCAATCGAATTTTTTAAATGTCCAAGTGCTTTGGCAGTCTTAATAAGTTCCGCTGTACCCTCCTGTAAGCCCGTATTTAGCGATTTTGATACAGTATGATGGGTTTGCCCTGCGATGACCTTCTGAATGCGTTCCTCGGTGATTTGAAGCTCTTTAACGGCCTGATTAACTAAGTTTTGCTGTTGTTCTGCAACTGCCATCAGTGCATATAGCTTTTTTTCATCAGGTGTCATCGACTCATCCCCTTATAACTCATGGTTTTCTGTTGCTCTCGTTCTAATTTCTGCTGTTCTTTGTACTGTTTCAAAGCAAGCTGTTTGAAGGTATCAAAATCAGCCTTAAAGCTTTCAATACCCTGTTTAATTTCTTTGTCTGAAATTGGACTGTCTTTAAGGTCTTTCAGGTCTTTTTTCGGGTCGCCTAAATCAAGTCGTTCAAGCTCTTTATGGACTGTTCGTGACTGTTGCAGGGCTTCCCTGATTTCAGGATTCTTCGCTTGGCTTGGTAGCAGTTTTTTCTCAGGTTCTTTCTCTATGCCTTGCTCTTTGTAGCTTCGCATATCAATACGGCTGTCAATTTGATGTTTTTCTAAATGGCTGTTGCATAAATCTGCCCATCTTTGGCGTAGGTCTTTAATATCGGTTTTTCGTTCCTGGTAACTCTTGCCTGTATTGTCTTTTTTAGCTCCGCCACGTTCAGGATTCTTGCTGTTATAGCGTTTAAAATATTGCTCTGGATCTCGCTCGATTCCATCTTGTAGACGTTCATTAAACATGAGGTGAACGTGAGGCTGATCGTTGCCGTCCATTGCTTTAGGGTTATGAATCGCAAACTGATACGGATATTTTGAGCCAATTTCAGACTGAATGAAGTCCTCAACCAGTTCTAGGCGTTGCTCGGCATTCATCTCTCTAGGCAGGGCAATTTCATATTCTCGGTAGGTACTACCATTTTTGCGCTCATAAAGGTCGGCTGCCTGCCAAAAGTTAATCGGATTATGTTCTGCCCATTTCGGCATGTTTCCATAGTCACTATGTTCAAGGTCAGTTTTAGCCTGTTCCTCTTTTTTCTTTTTTTCTTCATCCCGATCTATATATTCGGCATGCGGTGCTGCCTTTCCTGCCTTACCGACTTTGACACTTAAACGAGCAATCGCCATTAGGTTTTATCCTGTTCCTTTTTTCGGTTGCGTTCCTTCTTAAACGCTCTTTGATCGAGTATCGAAGCAAGCACCATAATGAGGATGAGTAGCGGTGCTGCGATCACGCCAAAAATAATATCTTTGATCTTTCCCAATACCTGTTTTAGTTGCATGTTGTTGCTCCTAGCTTTGGTACTTCTTTTTTTCATTCAATTTTCAATTGAACGAAAAAAAGAAGTTTCAGGGTTTTAGGGATGAAGTCCCTAACGTGCTTAGGTTTCTCAATGAAATTGAGAAACGTCTAAGCGCGCCATCAAATTTTTGATGGAAGTACAGGCGAACTTCTCTAGGACGAACTTTAACAAAATTGCGGACATTGGACGTAATTATTTTGTTATCGTTCTTTGAGAATTGAGCCTGTACTTTTGCGGTATCTTACTTGAGGAATTGAATATGAATAATGATTGGCTGTCTGAAAAAATTACCTATATTTCTGCTTTAAAGAATCCCAGTGATGCACAAAAGCTTTTATTAGAATTAGCTCAAATCCAATACCGTACCCCTGACCAAGAGAAAAAACTGAATGCCTTGATCAAAGCAGAAAAAGCCATAGATCGAGCGAATAAACAAAAGGTAGTGGTTAGAAAATTATTGAATGCTGAAAAGGAAGCTGAACGTAAAGCTCGTACACGGCACCTTATTCAATTAGGTGCACTTTTTGAGATTGCAAATCTAGGTCAACGGGACCCAGCAGAATTACTTGGAGTTCTGCTTAAAACTGCTGAAATCGACCCAAATGATATGAAGTGGCAGATTTGGAAAGAACTCGGACAAGAAACTTTAAATCAACGTAAAAAGACTTAAAATTTATATTTCAATATATTCTTTAATTTAAATAATTAAAATCATGAAAAAAATCCCAACTCTGATAAGTTGGGATTTTAAAGATATTGAAGTTTAATAATAGAAATTTTTGTAAAGTACATTATGTTGATTTTAGTGAAAATCAAGAATTAATCATTAAAAAAATCAATAAGATTCCATGAAATACTAGCTGAATATCTTTCATTGTTATCAAGTAAATTAATAATTTCCATTTCATAACCAGCTAGTAGTGCTTCACCAATATTAGAACGTCCAAAATGTAGCTTTAATTCAGACTTTACAGATGGAATATTTACAAATTCCTTTAATGGTAATGATATTCTATCTATAAAATCCTGATCTTTAATCAATTCATCATCATATTGATAGTTAGTTTTTAAATACTTATTAAGCTTATCTATGACTTCATTTTCTTTCTGATAGAAAACTTTTAAATGTGGATAGCAATGGTGTATATCTCTTAAAATATCTGCACTTTCATCAGTCGATGCATCATCTAAAAGCAATACTTCAATATTTGAAGAAAGTTGAGGTAAAATTGAATGCAAACAATCTGCTAAATAAGGAGCAACATTATAAACAGGAATAAGAATACTGAGTAATGGACGAATGCTACTACCTGATTGAGCTACTATCATAAATATCTACCAAATAAGATGCTAATCTTGCTTTTTTAAATCTAAATAAAGCTTCACTGCTGTAGAGATAGAAAATTTTTCATCAAGATGTACTAAAAATTGATCAGGGCTTTGTAAAAATTTATTCAACTTGAGCGCCAAATTTTGAGTATCACGTATTTGGACCAAATGATGCAAGGGAAGCACCTCACTTGGCCCAGAAGGACAATCAGTGCTAATAATAGGCGTACCTAAAGCCAAGGCTTCTAAAATCGCAATACTAAAACCCTCAAAGTCAGATGATACAACCATCAACTTTGCATGTTTAATATATGGATAGGGATTTTTTTGAAAGCCAGTAAAAATCACCTTATCTTCAATACCCAAATCTTTAACCAGTTTTTTAGAAGCTTCTAATAACTCACCAGTCCCGACCAAAACCAGTTTTTCTTGAACATCGGCTTTTGCATAAGCTTTAATTAAAATATCATGTCGCTTCTGCTGCTTAAATTTTCCAACATTTACAATATACGGTTTTGCAATATCAGGAATATATTCATTTGCTGTTGAGACTACTTGTTCAACATCAATCGGATTATAGATTGTAGTAATACGACTTTTTGAACCAAATATTTCAATAAAGTCTGATTCAACACCCTTACTCACAGCGACACAAGGCTTGGCTAAATAAATTTTTTCCAGCTGTTTTCTCATTCCCTCTAATCTTTCGCCATATTCCAGACTCGTCGTGTTATGAATGACTAAATGAACATTCGGTAACCGACTTTTTGATAATACAAAATCAACAGGAAACAAGTTTGATAGGACAAGATCAGGAGTCCCAATATTTTTTAATACAAAATTATCAAATGCTTTTGCTGCAAAAATGGCCCGCATGAATTTTGGAATCGCACGATATTTCTGATAATCAAAAAAGTGGAGTTTTACCCCCTCAGGAATCGGTAGATCAATAATATTTTTAAAATAAACAATGTGTGCTTCATGACCCGCATCAATTAAACCTTTTGCCAAAGTTAAAGCAAAACGTTCAGCGCCATTTCCCTGTAAAGTAAAAATGGCTAATACGATTGTTTTTTTCATGAAGCACTAATCCTGAATAAATCTTGCTTGATCTAGGTTAATCAATCTTTTTTCTGCTTTTCCCATGACCTGCAAATAGCGCATCGCCATCGCAATCTGCCCCACCAACCGTCTTTTTTTAAATTTAATTTTTTCATTAATCGAGTTAAATTCAGACTTAAAGTGTTCAGAGCGTCCAATGGTTGAATCAAAACTTACTTGAGCAATCAGACCATAAGCAGCAAGCTGATCTTCTTGAATAATCGCTGCGGGTTCAGCTTGTAAACATTGTAATTCATACGCAGAAAATATAAACCCATCTGCAATCGCTGGTGCTGTCCGCGCCAAACGGTCTAATAATTTTTGCGCACCACTTGGATAAAGAATATAGCCTGCTGCTCCAGTACGATCCTGATACAAACTATATAATTTAAGCTGAACCTCATCTAAAGTGAATACAGGTGTCCGGCTAATAATTTTTTTACGACTTCTGACTTCAAGGTTAATTAAATCTACATCTTGAATGTGGTGCTCTTCGATTTTCTTTAAAATTTCTTTTGTATTTGAAGCGAGTACTGCATCATCTTCAAGAATTAAACAAGGTTCATTCTTCTTCAGTACTTCTTCCCACGCTTTTTGATGACTCAGAAAGCAGGCCACTTCCACTTTACGTAAAGGTCTTTGCCAACCAAAACCTAATTTCTGGTACTGCTCTTCACTCAAGTCTGCAACTGAAAATGCATCTAATACTTCAAAATTTAAGCCTAATTTTTCAAATTGCTTTTTTTGAAAATCGAGACGATCCTGTGAGGTCTTTAAATTAATAATTAAAATATTCACATTTACCACCATCTCGTTTTATCACGAGTATGACGCTGTTTGAATCGTGAATACACATTGTTATTCTGATCAAGCTGCAATCTGTCAAAAACTTTCATCACAATTTGCCCAAGCTCATGGGTTTCACATATCTGCTCTAGACGCCAACGCATATTACGCAAGGTATCATCTGTCCCGACAGTAAATGCAGAAGTGCCATCAAATAAAGCATAGCGTTGTTGTTGCAATAAATCCTGATGCTGTAAATTGACTTCGAGTGACTGATCACACAAGAATCTTTCAGTTTCTTGAAGCTTAATCGTATTAATCAGTATCACTGCATTCATCAAAATTGCTTGTAATAGCGGATCATCTTCTAAATCAATAAAAGTATCACAAGCAGAAATTAACCACCGCGTGTTTAATGAAGCCAGTAAATAGTCGCGCTCAGTCATCCATAATGCTTTAAATTTTGCATAATTATTCGGAACATCCACTTCGCGGCGTATCAGAACAATTAAACTGGCATGATAATGATTCAGTGCAGACTGACCGACAAATTCCTGTTCAAGCTGTTCAATATGCTCATTTAAATCTTTAGCAGAACCATGGGTATAGCGAGTTTCTTTACCATCAATGATCTGTTTTTTAAGCGCATCAAGATCTACATCATTAAACTGAGCATAGACCTTATCCGCTCCAAATCGACGCTGATGGCGACTAAATGAAAACCATTGTTCGAACTTACTCTTCTTTCTTACAGGCATTTGAAATCAAATCTCTTTCAATTTCACATTAGTTCAACTTACTGCCAAGCATCCTTAATCCACTGCGAAGGCAGCACATAACGGTACCACTTTCCACCACCACCATTGACTGCATCAGGTGGATTAATTTCACCATGAAACACAATAATTTTGGCACCTTCAGGCTTCACTGGGGGCTTGAAATAAGCCATCGGAATTTTTTGCAGGCAATGATATTTATAACTCTTACACCAGCTTTCTGGCCAATAAGTCTGCTTGCCCTCTTTATCTACATACCAAGACAAATAAGCCTGCTCATTACGGAATTTTTGACGGATTTCATCAAAATTTTCACGGAAATACGGTAAAAGTCCCGGAAATGCACCCAGTTTAAAACGATACACCGAACTGTTGCCGGTAATCCGCCAAGGACGTTTCCAGTCATGGATAATCAGAAAATCACCCGGATAGCTAAAAAACTCATCGATGTTATCGACAATCACCACATCAAGATCGAGAAATAGCGCATTGCCCTCTAAACCATATAAATCCGGTTCAAAAGTAGACAGCTTATTCCAGCCACGCTCAGGCGCACCTTCAGGCAATGCCAAAGGTGGAATTGGGAAACATTGTACTTCAGAATTAATTCCTTCCGTACGATCCGTCAGACAGACCATTTTGAAATCGACTGTCGTATGTCGTTTAACCATGTTGTATAAACGATTGACGTATTCAGAACCGTATTTGGTTCCCCATTTCATACAAATAACGATGTTACTCATTGCGTATGCCTAAGCTCATCTTAAAATCTTCTGGATACCGAATATGATGACATAAGTTCGGCAGAATAAGTATATCCCTTAAAAAAAACCTCTCAAATGAGAGGTTTTTTCAATCAGTAAATTATTACTTATTTCACGTAAGTTAACCAATGTGCATATTTAGGATCTTTACCCTGAACTGCATCAAAATAAGCTTTCTGGATTTGCGTCGTGATTGGACCACGGGCACCTTCACCAATTTGACGGTCATCATATTCACGGATTGGTGTCACTTCCGCAGCAGTACCGGTAAAGAACGCTTCATCGGCAATATAGAATTCATCACGGGTAATACGGCGTTCAACCACGTCATAACCCAGGTCTTTGGCAATGGTAATAATGGTTTGACGGGTAATACCATCCAGCGCACCACCGGCAATATCAGGGGTATGAATTACACCGTCAGTCACCAGGAATACGTTTTCGCCTGACCCCTGGCATACATAGCCTTGTGGATCAAGCAACATGGCTTCATCATAACCCGAATGCGCGACTTCCTGATGCGCCAGAATCGACAGCGTGTAGTTACCAGACGCTTTGGCTTTACACATGGTCACGTTTGGATGATGGTGGGTAAATGACGAAGTTTTCACGCGAATACCCTTCGCCATGGCTTCTTCACCCAAGTAAGCACCCCAGCTCCATGCCGCAACCACAGCATGAATCGTGTTATCAGTTGCAGCAATACCCAGTTTTTCAGAGCCAATAAAAAGGATTGGACGTAAATAGCAAGATGCCAGTTTATTTTCACGCACCACATCAATTTGCGCTTGTTCTAATGTTGCATGATCAAATGGAACTTTCATTTGATAAATTTTTGCAGAATTCAACAAACGCTTGGTATGTTCTTTTAGACGGAAAATAGCCGTTCCATTCGGAGTTTCATAAGCTCGGACGCCTTCAAACACACCCATGCTGTAATGCAAAGTATGGGTTAATACGTGGGTTTTCGCCTCACGCCAGTCAACCAGTTGTCCATCTTGCCAAATAAAACCATCACGATCAGCCAAATTCATGCCACAAACTCCAATTTTTCACAATTATTCACTATCCAGCGCAAAGCTTGCACTTGGATCAATTAGTCTTTGCCATAACTTGCAAACGGTCATTCGGGTATCGTGCCAGTCGCTTGCAGACACTTGCATGGATTGATTTGCAAGGGCTAAGCGGTGGCTCTCGGCGCGTTCACTGAGATAAGCTTGAATCAGAGCAGTCGCATCGTCGCTGGATAAGCAACCTGATTTTGCGGTATCCTCAAGAATTCTTACATTGTCGGAGAAATGGGCGAGATCTTTATTCGTCCCACTCCAGGCCAACACCGCATACTGTGCCATAAATTCGATGTCTACGATACCACCTGTATCTTGTTTTAAATGAAAAATTCCATCTTTTTTCTGCGCTTTGGAGGAGCCCAGATGATCCTTCATTTTCTGACGCATTTTTAGTACTTCTGCCCGCACATAATTTTCATCACGAGGCTGAATCAAAATATTACGGCGTAAGATTTCAAATTTTTGTCTTAGGCTTAGCTCACCCGCAATTGGACGCGCGCGCACCAAGGCTTGATGCTCCCATAACCAGGCACTCTTAAGCTGATATTGTTCAAAGGCTTTCAGACTGGTGACCAGGAGTCCTGCTTCACCAGAGGGACGTAAACGGGTATCGACCTCATAGACCCGCCCATCCAGGGTTTGCGTGGTCATCAATGACATGAATTTTTGTGCTACACGCATGGCAAACTCAAAACCACTAATCGGCTTGAGTCCATCTGTATCGGCCTGTTCTCCCATAAAATGAATAAATACTAAATCCAAGTCCGAGCCATAACCCAGTTCAATGCCACCGACCTTGCCATAACCAATGACCGCAAAAGCAGTATGCTCGATTGAACAGCGCTTGCCTTCGGCATCCAGTGGAAAACCATGCCTTTTGGCCACCATCTGATAGGCCAAATGCAGAGCTGCATTGACAGATACTTCAGCAATATCGGTTAAGGCATCAGAAACTTTCATCAAAGGACTTTCAGCCAGAACATCACTGGCTGCTACGGCCAAGACATTGGATTTTTTAAACAGGCGCAATACCCGCATCTGATCTTCAACCTGATCAATCTCAATACGGAGTAATTGCTGGCGTAAAGAATCTTCCAGATCCTGTCGTTTCGGCAACTCAAAATCCATCGACAGAAACTCATCCAGCAATACCGGATATTGCGAGAGTTCTTCACAAATCCAGGGACTCACCGTGGCCATTTTCACCAGTCGTTGCAGTGCGCCTTTACTTTCAATCAGCATGACCAGATAGACAGTACGGCGCATCACCGACTCAACCAGAGGCATGAGACGCAACAACGCCATTTGCGGCTTGGCAGACTCCAGAATCGCTTCAATCAGATAAGGCCAAAAGGTTTTTAAACGTTGAATCGCCTTGGCCGGCAACTTTTTCAATGCATGACCATGCCAGAATTCATGAACCAGATTCTTGGCGGCATCATCCAGAACATCGTTGAGCTTCTTTTCCAGCTGGACAAAACTTTCGACCTGGGTTTCCGGTTCATTTTCCTTAATCAGATGCTCAAACTGATAAATGACTTTGGCTCGCTTCTGGTTCAGGACAGTCATAAAATCTGACCAGTCTGCAAAACCTAAGGTCTCCACCATTCGCTGACGTAAATCAGGCTCAGTCGGTAATGATTGGGTTTGTTGATCGTTTAAGGCCTGAATCGCATGTTCCACCCGGCGCAGGAACAGATAGGCATCTTCCAGATCTTGGACTGCCTGTTCATCCAAGAGTTCGGCATCATCGAGATGGTTCAGATTGACCAGACATTGGCGATCCTGCAATTCAAGTTTGGCTCCACCATAAATCAGCTGAAAGACCTGCACGATAAATTCAACTTCGCGAATACCGCCAGCACCGAGCTTGATATCATCTTCAATATTACGCCGCTGGACTTCACGCTCGATCATGGTTTTCATTTCGCGCATGGCTTCAAAAGCACTGTAATCCACGTATTTACGAAAGACAAAAGGACGGGTCATGTCAAGCAGAGCATCACCTTCCGGACTTGGATTGACAACACGCGCCTTGATCCAAGCGTAGCGCTCCCATTCCCGGCCATGCTGACTTAAGTATTTCTCTAAGGCCACATGACTAATGGCCAGGGCTGAACCATCACCCCAAGGACGCAGACGCATATCGACCCGAAACACAAAACCATCCGCCGTGATCTGATCCAGCAGGTGAATCAGTTTTTGTCCCCACAGGATGCAAAACTGCTGCACATCGATACATTTGCGTCCATCGGTTTCACCCTGTTCATCGAAGGCAAAAATCAGGTCAATATCACTGGAAAGATTAAGTTCTTGCGCGCCGAGTTTGCCCATAGCGATGACAATAAGATCCTGAACTTTACCGTTATAAGCAATCGGCTGGCCATACTTGGCAGCAATCGGCATACGGGCAAAATCTTTGGCTGCACAAATACAGGCATCGGCAAAATCGGAGAGTTCTCGGGTGAGAGTGATGACATCGGTCAGTTGATTGGCATCCTGCCAGATCCAGCGAAACATCAGGCGGGCCCGCAGAATACGCATGGCGCGCATCCAGGCGGCTTCGTCTATAATATTCAGGATACAGTGCTGCACCAGCTGGTCAATATATTCCCGACTGAGTGCAGCCTGAAACTGGTCAATTGCATAATCCTGTTCCAGGAGGCTCTGGTGATTGGCCAATACCTGTTCAGCATATTGGCTTGCTCTTAAGGTTTTTTGCAATTGTGTCGCATTCATCACTCAACTCTTCCCCCGAAACGTTCTGCTTAGTTATAGCAGGAGTTTTGTCTCAGGGGGAGTGTTTTAGTTTGAAATTATCTTTTAGGATTTCTCAGCATGCAGATCTTCAAGCACCAGTGCCTGATGATCATTGGTGACCATTGGCAAACGCACCGTAAAGGTCGTACCTCGACCTTCTTTTGAATCCACCGCGATTTGACCATGATTCAGATCAATAAAGCGCTTGCACAATACCAAACCTAAACCAGCACCTTTCTCTTCAGCGGTACCTCGGACACTCACCATCAACGTCGGCTTGAACAGATTCTGTATTTGCTCTTCAGTCATACCCAGACCGGTATCCTGAATGGTGATTTTAACCTGCTCACCGTCCATTTCTGCCTCTAAAATGACTTTACCGCCTTGATTAACCGGGGTGAATTTCAGCGCATTGGAAACCAGATTCTGCATCACTGAAGTAATCATATTGATATCCGCATGGACTTTAATGTCTTCGGGAATATTGTCGATTAATTCAATTTTTTTATTCAACGCCAGACTGTGCAATACACTGCAGACAATTTTACTGGATTGCTTGAGTTCATAATTAATCGGATGATATACAAAGCGTCCGCCCTCGGCCATGGCCCAGGTCAGCAAGCTTTCCAGCAGGTTATAAGTCGATTGTGCATTATCATATAAATAATCCGCGATACTCTGAATACTGGACTCATCCAAGGTATCACGTTCCTGCGCCAGAACTTCGGAAAAGCCCAGCAGTCCATGAAATGGCGCACGCAGATCATGTGCGATGATCTGAAAAAATTTGGTTGTACTAAAGTTTTGTGCACATTGCTGTTCGTATAGTTCTTTCAGCTCAGTATGTTCTTCATTGAGTTGGATTCGAATTACTAAACTTTCAGCAAATTGCTTAACGGTCTCAATATCATCCTGATCAAACATGTCAGTTTGATCATCAAAAAAAATCACCTGACCTAGCGGCTGACCAGCATTCGCTTTTAAATTAAATGCGACCAGTCGGTGATGCACCACACCCAGCTCTTTCACATAATTCGACAATTCTGCATAAGCAGGATGAGTCTGGTCGATGACATCTGCCTGTTGCAGATATGTAGGGATGGCAATTTCCTGCGGGGCATGCATGGCCCGAAAACCGTGCGGACAGCTGTACCAGATATACGGCTCCATATGGAATCCAATAATACTGGTTTTAACGCCTAGGACTTTACGGGCAACCTTACAGAAGGTGTCTAGTAAATTATTGGAGGTATAGACGCCTAAAATGAGAGATATACGACATGAGCTTAAAAGCTCCGTATTCTGACCGACCTCTAGCAGTTTTAGTTCCATGTCTGCCTCTCTGAATATGTATGGAATATAGAAAACACTGCCGACCAAATTTATACAATCAATAACAAAGATTCTATATTTACTGAACGCTGAAAACTCACCTATAGGTTAAAGGATTTGTTAATCTGTTTCTATCCAAATACACTCATAACCGCAAGGCGCTGATATTTAATTAATTAAGAATAACTTGAAAATTTAATATTCAAAAAAAGTCTGCTTAAGTATTTGAAACTCAATATCTAAGCTAAAATGAAGCATGTTTATTTGTATTTACTTTAACACACTCTTGACCAAAAAATACTCAGCATCGATTTTTATCCCCTTTTAAATAAAAGTTAATGGTTTTTCAACTATATAAATTTAAATTTCGTTTAAAAAAATAAATTAGATTGGCTTCACTCTCTAATAACGCTCAAAATTCATTTTTTATTTTTAAAAAATACTTAACAATGATCTTGAGTCTCAACTTAAAGTCTCAAAAAAACTGTCTGAAAGATAGCCTTTGAATTGTAAAGAAATTACAGTCTTTAACAAATTAATTGCGAAAATTTTGTGATTTTTTATCACTCAAGCTTACATTAAAAATGGAAATTTCATGCTGAGGAAGAATGAATCCAATTCAGGGTATTTTTTTACACAAGGCATAGTGCACTTAAGGTAAAGACAAAAAAAGCGGCCCAAAAAGACTAATGCTGATCAGTTAAGGAGTTTAGAAATAGACTCTTTAACTTTTTAGTCGTTCACGACGGAGTCTTAAATTTATAAATCAAATACTTAAAAATAATTTGTTACTTTGGTTTCGCCCAAATGAGAAGCGAAGCTTCGCAAGGAAGGCATCTTGCGGTGCAATACACCTCATGCCTCAAACAGTTGCGGATGACTTTTCTATCTATCAGATATAATCATGAATTTGAAAAAGAAAATGCCAGTCAATTCCTTAACTGACTGGCATTAGCCTAAAAAGACCGCTTTTTTTTAACGAAGAATTAATTGTCTGAAATTAACGCCACTTGCTGTACATAGTTAAATAACTTTAACTTAGATGCATTGATCTCTGCTTCAGGTGCCTGATTCTTTAAATCACGATGTACGCGAAGATAATGCTGACGCAAGGTATGACGCTCTGTGGCATTATAGGTTTTGGTAAATTCATTAATGGCCGGGTCACCATCTTTGACAATTCGATCGACCCAACGCTGTAATTGGGCTGTCTTTTTAAGACCTTGCTTTGGTGTTAAATAAGATAAAATCACCGTTTCATTTTCATTGCGCAGTAATTTACCAATACGTGAAAATTGACGGCGACGTGCTTCATGTGAGGTAAATTCCTGTACATCGAGCAATGCTTCAATCAAACGCTCTTCAACAGGCAAGTTTTTAATTTGTTTAGCACTCAACTCAGCCAGCTGTGCACCCAAAGCCGCCATACGCTGGACTGCTTTTTTCTGTTCGGTTTTACTTGCGCGTCCCTCTAAAGAATCAAAATCTTCTTCAGTTAAACTGTTCGGTCGACGTGCCACGATTAATCTGCCTCATAAAATTTTGCTGCAAATAGTGCCTGAATTTCAGATAAGGCTTTGTCCTCATCCGCTCCTTCAATCACCAAGCGTAAAGTTGTTCCTTTGCCCGCACCGAGCATCAGCAAGGACATGATATTTTTTGCATCTACCAGTTTGTCCGTTTTTCCAATCTGGATACTGGAACGAAATTTGGTAGTCACTTCTATAAGTTTACCAGATGCGCGTGCATGTAAACCCAGTTTATTAATTACGTCAACAGTGGTATCAATCATGACCAGTGCTTCATTTCTCGATGGAGGACTTGAATAGACCATTTTGCCTCAAGGGCTTTTTTTAGTCTATCCACAATGTAAACAGAACGATGCTGACCACCGGTACAGCCAACCGACACAGTCATATAATGACGATGCCCTTCAGAAAAGGTTGGCAACCATTTGTCCAGAAAATGATAAATATCATTAAACATATCCTCGACCTGATCGCTCTTTTGCAAAAACTCCTGCACCGGTTGATCGAGTCCTGAAAATTTGCGTAATTCCAGTTCCCAATGCGGGTTAGGCAAATGCCGGACATCAAAGACATAATCGGCATCCAGTGGAATGCCATGCTTATAACCAAAAGACTGCAAAATCAGGATCAGGTTATCGGTCTGTCCCAACTTGGTCAATAAGGTATGTTTCAGGTCATGCACGCTTTTATCTGTAGTATCGATGTGCACGGTAGAACGCAGCTGGATGGGCATTAGCAGGATTTTTTCTTCCTGAATGCACTCGTTCAGACTCTTAAAGCGCGAAGCTAGAGGATGCGGCCGACGCGAGGCACTAAAGCGCGCAATCAGTTCCTGATCCTGCGTGGTTAGATAGATAATATCAACCGAGCCATGCTGTTGTAGCTGCTCGAACACATGATCAAATTCTTGCAAATCGGCACGGGTACTGCGTACATCGACCCCCAAAGCCAACTGTTCCAGATTGTTCTCACTGTGCAGTTTCGCCACGATTTCGGGAAGCAATGCCAAAGGCAGATTATCAATACAGTAATAACCCAGATCCTCAAGCACCTGCAATGCAGATGATTTACCTGAACCAGATTGTCCCGTGACAATTAAAATGCGCTTCATACATGCTACCCTTTCATCCTATCCGGCAGTGTATTTGACCTGCAGGTTATCGATCAGACGTGTATTACCTATCTTTGCAGCTACAAATAACACAACATCTTGATTAAACGTATGAATTTTTTTTAATTCTGGCGTTCGTGCTTCAACATAGTCTACGACAAACCCGACATCTGTTAAAGTCTGGCGAAGCTCGGCCAATACCGTATCCAGTTCAATCGCAGCATGGAGCTGCTGTTCAGCCTTTTGTAAGCTTTGATAAATGACCGGTGCGATTGCACGATGCTCTTGGCTTAGGTAACCATTTCGAGAACTTAAGGCTAAACCATCTTCTGCACGGGCAATTGGCACGCCAATCACTTCTAATGGAATATTCAGGTCTTGTACAAACTGGCGAATCACTGCCAACTGCTGATAATCTTTTTGCCCAAAGAAAGCATAGTTTGGCTGAACAATGTTAAACAATTTGGTCACCACCACCGCTACACCATCAAAATGGCCGGGGCGCTGCAAACCACACAAGTCATCAGTAATGTCAGAGATACTGATATTGGTCAGGCGCGGTTTTTTGCCATACATTTGCTCAACCGTTGGCGCGAAGACGATATCACAACCGACGTCTGCCAAAAGCTGCTGGTCCTGCTCCAACGTACGCGGGTAGTTATCAAAATCTTCATTGGGTCCAAACTGGATCGGATTGACAAAGATACTGACCACCACCACATCACACAGCTTACGCGCTTCACGTACCAGATTTAAATGACCCTGATGCAGATTGCCCATGGTGGGCACAAAACCAATAATCTTGCGGTTGGCACGTGCCGGATTAAGTGAGGCCGCGAGTCCCTGAATGGTGGTTTCTGTTTTCATCTTACAATTCAACCTGAAAAGTTTGTGCGGGTGCCGGGAAAGATCCATCCAAAACTGCAGCATGGTAAGCTTTAAAAGCATCCAGAATGGCAGTAGCACCCGATTGTTCCTGCATAAAATTACGGACAAATTTTGCAGTATGGCCAAAGGTTAAACCCAGCATGTCTTGTACTACCAAGACC
Source organism: Acinetobacter sp. YH18001 (assembly GCF_013416975.1). Lineage (NCBI taxonomy): Bacteria > Pseudomonadati > Pseudomonadota > Gammaproteobacteria > Moraxellales > Moraxellaceae > Acinetobacter > Acinetobacter sp. YH18001. The sequence continues at coordinate 15,950 of NZ_VPEU01000001.1, forward strand.
TGACCATCAGTGGCTGCGCCTGCACCAATGCCAATCACCGGAATTTGTGGAAACAGTTCCGTGATTTCCTGACCCAATTGTGCCGGTACACATTCCAGCAGTAACAGTGCAGCACCTGCATCAACCACTGCTTTACAGTCTGCAATCAGTTGATCCGCTGCTTCACGGGTACGAGCTTGCAGCTTATAACCGCCAAAGACATGTACCGATTGTGGCGTCAATCCCAAGTGCACACAGACTGGAATACCGTTACGGGTCAGGACCTGCACGGTTTCTGCCAGCCATGCACCGCCTTCCATTTTCACCATTTGCGCACCGGCCTGCATCACGGTTTTGGAACTTTGCAAGGCATCATTTAAGGTGGCATAACTCATAAACGGCAAGTCAGTCATGATAAAGGCATGCTGGTTACCACGGCGTACCGCAGCGGTATGATAGGCCATATCTGCAACAGTCACTGGTAAAGTCGAATCGCGGCCCTGAATTGACATTCCCAAAGAGTCGCCAATCAGAATACTGTCTACTTCTGCAATTTCCATGGCTTTGGCCATGCTGGCATCATAGCAAGTCAGACATGAAAATTTGCGTCCATCTGCTTTGAAGCGTCTTAAGTCACTCAGACTGACCATGAAGATGTTCCTCTATGATTGAAGTTCTCGCGAACATACCCATAACTCAAAAATTAAATATTTGCCCAGTTTGTGTCATCAAGTACCGTTAAGGTCGATTGCTTGACGATGTCCAGGTCTTTTAAGGATGTAGCATGAACCTGTATTTCAGCATCAATGTCCAGCAACGGAATGAGTACAAAATCACGCTCTAACACACCGACATGCGGTACAGTCAGGCGTTGATTCTGTATCTGTTCATCTCCGTAGATCAGCAAGTCCAGATCCAGCGTACGCTCGCCCCAATGACGCAAACGTACCCGACCGGCTTCCTGCTCGAAGGCTTGCAGACGATCGAGGAGCTCTAATGCTGCCAGATCAGTATTCAACTGCACCACAGCATTCAGATAATTTGGCTGATCCTGTGGCCCCATCGGTGGACTTTGATACAGATGCGAAGTTTTCACCTGACCCAATGTCGCCAGTTTCTGTACAGCTTCTGCCAAAATCTGGCGTGAATCGCCCAGGTTACTGCCCAAGCCAATATACGTCACGATCATTGTGTTGGCCCAAACACCACCTGGCTTAAATCACGTTGTACCCGCTTACGTTTCATAATCGGATGATCTGCGCCAATTTCACCACTGGCACTGGCTGCCACATGTGACAGGGTTTTCGCCTTATCTTCAAACTTGGCTTTACGCACCCGGCGGTTACGTGGTTCAGGTTCATTGACTAAAGGCTCAATCTCGGCAAGATCTTGCTGCTGGGTCAGTTTCTGTTCCAGATGTTCTTCTTGACTCGCCTTACGACGGCTCTTGGCACGCTGACGGTTATACTGGCTAATCGCCCGTTCTTTCTCATCACCGCTCATTTGCTGGTAAGCATCCCACCAACTGCCCATGCCTTGCGCCGTTGCATCGCCTGATTTTTCGCGCAACAGCAAAAAGTCAAATCCGGCACGGAAGCGCGCATGACTAGACAAGGCCTCAATTTGTTGCGGTTTTGGATTCAGTAAACGGGTCTGCATTTCCCAGACTTCACGAATGAAAGTCTCGGCGAAGCGAGGAATAATGGTTCGGGTTGCCTGACGTTTCAAAACATCCAGACCCGCTTGGGCACGTGCTTCTGCTGCGACCACGCCTTTATTCAGATAAAACTCACAACGCTCGAGGAATGGCTGCCATAACAGTACCGCGTAGAAAAATGCAGGATTGATGGTCTTGCCAATCGAAATACGCTGATCGGTATTTTTCGCGGCACGCTCCATAAACGGCGTGATTTCAGCTTTGATATCGGCGAACAGCTGATGCCAGATTCCGAAATCAATCAGCATGGGCAACACACGATTCAGATGCCCCATGGTGAATAACTTTTGTGATTCATCATAGAGTCGATGCGGAGAGACATCACGCAGCAGCTGGGTCATTTCCGGGGTAAAGATATCCAAAATTGCTTCATCAATATTGAAATTCAATTTGGCAGCAAAACGTAAGGTACGTAACATCCGCACCGGATCTTCTTCAAATCTTAAGGCCGGATCACCGAGCAAACGTAAAGTTTTGCTGTGAATATCATCTACAGCATTGCAGAAATCCAGCACAATCGCTTTACGCGGCTGGTAATACATTGCATTGATCGAGAAGTCGCGACGGGCAAAATCCTGCTCGATGCTGCCCCAGTTATTATCACGCAGAATCATCCCCGCGGCCGAGGTGACTGCTTTTTTTGGAGGTGCCCGGAAAGTGGCCACTTCAACCAGTTCCCGCCCTGAATAGACATGCGCCAGTTCAAAACGCCGTCCGATAATTCGACAACGTCGTCCGAATACTTCCTTGACCTGAGCCGGGGTTGCATTGGTAACTGCATCGAAATCTTTAGGATTCAAACCTAACATCAGATCTCGAACACCACCACCCACGATATAAGCTTCATAGCCTGCCTTGTTTAAGGCATCAATCACATCGAGAATATAAGAAGGTAATTGAGCGGTTGATAAACCACATTTTGACGCGCGCAAAGTTTGCAAAAGACGCTGTCTCCTACGTCTGAACGTAAAATTCTAAGATGACGCTAATCATATCGCTTACACGACTAAAGGGCAATTTGATTATGTCAATCCTGCCGCTCAGATTGATTCTGTATTTTGCATCAATTCAGTCTATTCACAACGCGAGTCTGGCCTTGTTTTTGGCAAATAATGCCGGCCCAATGCCTTTGACCAGCTGAATATCTTCAATGCTTTTAAATTTCCCATTTTTCTGCCGATACTCAACAATGGCTTGGGCTTTCTTTTGTCCCACGCCATGCAACTGTTGCAATTGTTCAATATTTGCACTATTTAAACTAATTCTATCACCTGTCGCTTGTACCGAAAGTGCCGGTTTTGCCAGATAGTGATCTGCTTTAGTCGATGCATTCTGTTGTTTGAGCCGCGCATCATGTTGCTGTTGTCTGGTCTTCCATTCCATATAATCGGTCGCAGTTGCATGTGCAGTTCCAATAGCAATATAGCCTAGCCATAAACCCAGAAGAAGATTAATCCACGCCGGACTTGTTCGATGTTGTTGTTTGTTCATGCGCCGCTCTTTGTTTTAATTCTAATTTGGCCTGTTCCCAGAGCTGATCCAATTCAGCCAGTGACAAGCGGTCTATATTGAGTTGTTGTTTTTCCGCCTGATGTTCCATCAAGGAAAATCGAGTACGAAACTTATGGATCGTGCCTAATAATGCCATTTCACTCGAGATTCCAAGTTTACGGCCAACATTGACCAGAGAAAATAAGCAGTCACCAAATTCTTCCTGTATTTCATCGGAATTCTGGCTTGCCAAAGCTTCTTTTAACTCGGCCAGCTCTTCTTCTACTTTGTCATATGCCCCAGTGACATCGGGAAAATCAAAGCCGATTTTTGCGACATTTTTCTGGATTTCATCTGCCTGTACCAAGGCCGGTGCATGCTTGATTTCATCTAAACGGGAACGTGGCTTGCCCTGCTTTTCTTGCTGTTTAATTTCTTGCCAGAGCTGAGAGACATCTTCCGGGCTCAATTTTACAAACTGTTCAGCCTGAAATACATGCGGATGACGGCGGATGAGCTTGTCGCTAATGGCCTGCACCACATCCTGAAAATCAAAAGCACCCTGCTCGCTGTACATTTGCGACTGGAACACCACCTGTAACAGCAGATCGCCCAGTTCATCGCGAATTTCGTCAATATTTCCAGAACGTACTGCAGCTTCTACTTCATAAGCTTCTTCAATCGCATATTGGGTCAGAGATTCGGGAGTCTGCTGCTGATCCCATGGACATTTTTCACGTAATTCACGCATGATATTAAGCAATTGTTCCACTTTTAAAACCTCTTCTTTACCAAATAGTCGCGTCAATCTGCCTGTTTCTTGTTATGCTCAAGAAAAAAAGACAATAAGGAGATCAAGCACATGCACAGTATATTGATTAGTGGGGCAGCACAAGGAATTGGCGCCGCGACAGCCATGCTATTTTACCAGCACGGCTATAAAGTCGGTATTTATGATATCAATGTGGCACAGGCCGAACAGCTGGCCCAGCAACTGGGCGAACATGCCAAAGCAGGCTTTCTGGATGTGGCAGACTATACTTCCTGGGAAACAGCTTTGGCGGAGTTTTCAGCCTGGGCCGGTGAAATCAACATTCTGGTAAATAATGCCGGAATTTTATATTCAGGGCCTTTTGAAGACACCACAATTGCAGCGCATCATCGCACGCTGGATATTAATGTTAAAGGTCTCCTCAATGGCTGTCATGCCACTTTCCCTTATTTAAAAGAATCTTCCTTTGCTCGTGTCATTAATTTATCCTCGGCATCCGCCATTTATGGACAGGCCGATTTAGCCTCTTATGCGACCAGTAAATTTGCCGTGCGCGGTCTGACTGAAAGTCTGGATATTGAATGGCAACCCTATGGGATTCGGGTGCTTGATGTGATGCCACTTTTCGTCAGTACAGCCATGGTGAAAGATATGCAGGCAGAAAGTATTAAAAAAATGGGGGTACATTTGAAAGCAGAGGATGTCGCACAGGATATTCTAAAACTGGTACAGCTTAAAGATTCCATCTGGCACGCTACGCACCATCCGGTTGGATTAAAAAGTAAATTTTTATTTCATCTATCACGTATGAGTCCACAGTTTGTGAACCGAATCAGCAACCTGTTGATTGCCAGACAATAGAGTCTATTTCTACTCTGCTGATTTAAACAGATTGATGAATCTGGATTAGCGGAAATCTGAAACCCTTGTATGAATGCTCACTTTGCCAGGCCACGGTGAGCATACATCCTGCCATATTATAATTTTGATAGGCATAGACGCCGATCTCTGGATGTTCACATCTTCCACCATTCTGATCTGGATGAATCTGGGTATTTAACTCATTCAGGTTGATGCGTATGCCCAGTCCTGAGGCCTTTAATACAGCTTCCTTGGTGGTCCAGACCTTAAACCAGTATTCGGAATCATAGTCCAGTGCCTGCCACTGTTTAAGCTCTTCAGGATGAAAGGCATGTTGTGCCATGGCTTCAAATCGAACCTTACGGCTCAGCTCTTCAATATCAATTCCCAAATTTTGGACATTATTGCTCGTTGCCAGAGCATAGAAATTTTGACTATGGCTATGGTTAAAGTTGAAGTCTGGATGAGTGTGGAGATAGGGTTTGCCGAATTCAGTAATGCTAAAATCTGAAGACTGGATAAGATAATTAAGTTGATCTGAAAGCAATTGGTTACGATGGGCATAAATAATATTTTTACGCTGTTGAATATAGTCTTTACGATTATTTTGGATCAAATTTGCCAATAAAGGCTCTAGAGGAGTCCAATGAATATTGATATTTCGTTTCAATATTAAATGCCTACAGGCTTATTACAAAGCTTATTTCTAACATAAAATTTCCTAGATAGCTGTATCTGACGTCGCATTATCTAATCCTAAGTATTGTTCAAGCATCTGTTAATCTCCCACACAAAAATCAATGCTTATTAAAATTATTTAAAAAATTAAAATTAAAATTAAAATACTGTTATTAAATGTCATTTAAAATTTATACAAACATTAGTTACAATTCAATTACAATTTCACACATACAAAAACAGAGGGTCACATGTTTAAACAAATCATACTCAGCACTACTCTTGCAGTATCATCATTTTCAATACAGGCCGCCTCTTGGTTAGAAGCTGCAACAGCGGTGATGGGAGCAAAAAATGGCGCGATTATGGATCAGGCCGAAGCTAATATGGAGCGTAGCCGTGCACAGGCGAATGCTGCTGTGGCACGAGCAGACCGCACATATGCTTTTAACTATAATAATGCTTCACAGCAGAATAATAGCGTCTACTCAACCGCATACTTAAAAGGTTTAGATTGTACTGATTTAGCGGTAGAAGCACGCAGCTTTGAACGCACTCTAGAAGCCAGTCAAAATGCACAAAACCAGGCAAATGCTCAAGCCAATAATCCTGTTTCAAAATTAGCTGGTATTGCAAGTGGTGCATTGTCTGCTTTTGCAGGTCAATCACAAACAGTTGCACGTGCAAGTGAAATTACGAATGCCTTTTCTGGCAATAATAATCAAAATAATTTAGCCGCTTCTCAAGCCGATGCAGATGTTGCTTTAGCTAATCTTGAAAATATCCGTATTTATCAAAAAGCAAAAAAATGCACTATCTAAATGTAGCCGATAAAAAGCCTGCATCAGCAGGCTTTTTATCGAAAACTAAAAAAAGAAATTAACGTTTAAATTTCTTCTCGGCTTTCTTGAACTTCTGTACATAACGACGTTTACGCGCTGCAATACGCTCATCCATCACCGTCTTACGCCCTTCAAACGGGTTTTCAGAGGTTTTAAACTCGATTTTAATCGGCGTACCTTCAAGCTTGTATACTTTACGGAATACGTTTTCAAGATAACGACGGTAATCCGCAGGGGTTTTATCGACCTTGTTACCATGGATCACGATGGTTGGTGGATTCTGTCCGCCCATATGCGCATAACGCATTTTAATACGACGACCCTGAACCATAGGCGGTTGGTGGGCATCTGTTGCATCATTTAAAATCTGGGTGATTTTTGCCGGTGATACTTTCAAACGAGATGAATCATAGGCACGGTGAATCGAAGGATAAAGCTCACCCACACCCGTTCCATGCAATGCAGAAATCAAATGCACTTTTGCCCATGGAATGAAATCGAAGCGACGCTCTACATCGAGCTTACATTGCTTGCGATCATATTCAGTCATGTTATCCCATTTGTTGACAGCAATGACCATGGCACGACCCGCTTCAAGCGCATAGCCAATCAGATGCAAATCTTGCTCTACAATACCATCACGTGCATCGACCACAACCACAATCACGTTGGCATCTTTCATCGCCTGCAAAGTCTTAACAATCGAGAATTTCTCAATCATTTCATCCACTTTACCTTTACGACGCACCCCTGCAGTATCAATCAGGGTATATTGACGGCCATCACGCTCGAATGGAATATAAATCGAGTCACGTGTTGTACCCGGCTGGTCAAATGCCACCACACGCTCTTCGCCGAGCAAACGGTTCACCAGCGTAGATTTACCCACGTTTGGACGACCAATAATCGCTAAACGCAGACCAGTGTTTTTATCATGCTCTTCCGGGTTTTCATCTTCCGGTACATCGGCAAGCACGTCTTCCAGCATTTGCTGAACACCACGACCATGGCTGGCAGCAACTTGTAGCGGCTCGCCCATGCCCAGTTTGTAGAATTCAACCAAGGCAGCTTCAGCATGTACGCCATCGACTTTATTGGCCGCCAGAAAGACCTTTTTACCTAAAGTACGCAGTTCACGCGCAATCTGCTCATCGGAAGCCAGCAGTCCGGCACGCGCGTCGACCACAAAAATGATAATATCGGCTTCATGAATGGCAGTTTTAGATTGCTCTGCCATATACGAGTCAATACCGCCTTCATTTTCACCAATACCACCGGTATCAACCACAATGAAAGATTTATTTTGATAGGTTGCATCGCCATATTTACGGTCGCGTGTCAGACCAGCAAAGTCTGCCACCAATGCGTCACGGCTCTTGGTAATCTGATTGAACAGAGTTGATTTTCCGACGTTCGGACGACCAATGAGCGCAATTACGGGTTTCATAGAGTAACCTTTATTCAATAATCAGGCAGTCAAAGTGGCCTGAACATCAGAAAGTATAGGAAGATATAAGGGGAAAAATACCCTAAATAAAAACACGGGGCATTGATTTTTCAATCACCCCGCGTTCACAAAAATACGGTTGCGGCTAGTTTAACATAAGGCTCGTTAAAATTAACGGTTCTGCCAAATGCTTAATGCGCCCTTGCGTGTAGAAACATAAAGCTGGTTGTCGATCACGCGTAAGTTACGCACTTCACCAGAGGTTTTCGAACGACCAGTAATTTGTCCGGTACGCGGATCAATCAGGTGCAACACACCATCCAGATCACCGACCACCAAATCCGTGCCTAACATCACTGGATTACTGAGCTGACGATTCAACAATTGATCATTTTCCCAAAGCGGTTGACCCGAGCTAATCTCAAAAGCTTTAATTTTGCCATCAGTTTGCGCCACGAATACGCCATTGCCGACAACTTCTGGACGCTGGATGCTGCTGGCATCTTCACTCCAGATGACTTGCTGTGAAGCCAAGTCCAGTACAGTCACCTGACCTTGATAACTGGTCGTCACCACAAACTGGCCTGCAACGACCGGCTCACCGTCAATATCGACCAGACGCTGAATATCAGAACGGCCATCCGACACGGCGACACGACGCTGTAACTTTGGTACGCCACTTAAGGCATCCAGTGCATAAATATACGCATTTGAAGATGCAATCAGCACATTACGCGCATCTAATGGCACAGGAGCCGCCATACCACGCAGGCTGAATTGTACATTAGGCAGGTTATAAGTCCAAACTTGTGCACCGCTTGCCACTTCATGCGCATAGACCATACCGTCATTGCTCACACTAATCACACGACCTGCATGAATCAGTGAAGGCGCCAGTAAAGCACCCGTCAATTGTGCAGTCCATTTTTGCTCACCGGTTTGCTGATCGAGTGCAAACAGTTGGCCCTTCTGGCTACCGACAACAACCAGACCCTCGGCCGCTTCAACGCCAGAACTTAGATTATCTTTGCTGACTTTTTTCTGCCAAAGACGCTGTTTGCCCTTAAATGCAGACACCTCACCTTTTGGATCAATCGCAAAAACCACACCATTGTCTGCATCCAGACGTAAACGCAATGGATCGGCAGCATCTGTCGCAGATACACTGGTGGAAAATACAGGAACCAGTGTTTTGGCTTGGGTCAGTTTTGGAAGTGGGTTCGGTTTTACTTCTGGAACTTTATTTGTTTTACCTGCACAGCCAGCCAGTGCAAGCGTTAAAACAGTCAAGGCACAGGTAATTTTGTATTTTCTATTCATGCAGCTTCTTCCGCTTGTGTTTCTATAATTGGGCGTTCGATTTCTGGATCATCGACCAACACGCCTACGCTTTCGAGCTTAATTTGTAAAATCTGACGTTCTTCTTTACGTTCAATCAAGGCATCCCATGCACTTTGATATACTTTTTTCGCATTTTCAATATCATTTTTGGCAACATAGATATCGCCACGTGCTTCATCGGCAGTTGCTTTAAACGCAGGTTCAGTCACTGCTTCTAAAGTTTTCAATGCAGCATCATATTTTTTCTGTGCCAGTTGCGCATAAGCCAGACGAAGTTTGACCACCTGAACCAGACCTTTATCGTCTAGTGTCGAGTTTTCAACTTTTTGTAGCGCTTTCTCAGCCGCAGCATAATCTTCTTTGTCATAGGCCAGTTTCGCCATGACCAGCTGAGTCTGAATGGCCTGAGCTGAATCTGGTGCTTCTTTGACAATTTTGTCCGCAGTTTCAGACAGCTTGGCAAAGGCATCGCCCTGCGTCGCCTGTGCATCATCCATCAACTGCTGAACCTTGGCAGTGTGCATTTGCGACTCTGCCAGGTTTTTCTTCTGCCAATATTCCCATCCAAAAAAGGCAATCAGCGCAATCAAAATCCCTGTAATGATCGAAGAACCATATTTCTTCGTAAAGGATTTTAAGCTTTCAAACTGTTCATCACCCACTGCGCTCATGAGACTACCCTTTTCCTGATGTTTTATCGATTATTTTAAAGAAATTTTAGCACTAAAAAATGCAACGAAGTCCGTAAATGGTACATTCGATTGCTCTGCGGTTGCCAGTTCTTTCACCGTAAAAGTCTGCGCTTCAAGTTCACGCTCACCTAAAATCGCAGCAAACAAAGCACCGGCCTGATCGGCCTTTTTCATTTGCGACTTCATTGAACCTTGAGAGCCCACTTTCAAACGCACCTGACTCCCCGCTGCTTCAAGCTGATCACGGATCTGTTCAGCAATGACCAAGGCTTGACCTTGAGAAGCCGGTTCAGCCACCAGGAATACTTCACAATCACGCGTTGGTGTATTGTCTTCAACCTGTTCAAGCAGAAGCAATAAACGTTCGATACCCATGGCAAAACCAACCGCAGGTACAGACTGATCAGGCTTGCCCTTCAATTGACCAACAAGACCGTCATAACGGCCACCGGCACACACGGTTCCTTGTGAACCTAAATGTGTTGTGGTCCATTCAAACACAGTTTTGTTGTAGTAGTCTAAGCCACGTACCAGTTTTTGGTTGATCACAAAACTCACGCCGGCATCAGTCAGGTACTGTTGTAACTGGGCAAAATGCGCCAGAGTTTCTTCACCCATAAAGTCATGCAGTTTCGGTGCATTTTCTAGGATGCTTTGGGTTTTGGCATCTTTAGAATCCAGAATACGCAGTGGATTTGTGGTCAGACGGCGCTGAGAATCTTCGTCCAGATCGGCTTTATGTGACTCTAAAAATTCAACCAAGGCTGCACGATAGGCTGCACGTTCATCCGATTCGCCTAAAGTATTTAATTCAAGTTGAACCTTGTCCGCTACGCCCATACGTTTCCACAGACGGGCAGTCATCAAAATCAGCTCTGCATCCATGTCCGGAGTCGCCACACCAAAGGTTTCTACACCAAACTGGTGGAACTGACGGTAACGGCCTTTCTGTGGTTTTTCATAACGGAACATTGGCCCGATATACCAGACGCGAGGAGTTGCACCACGAAGCAGATTATGCTCCAGCATGGCACGTACACAGCCTGCAGTTCCTTCAGGGCGTAGTGTCAGAGACTCAGGCGGATTACCTTTGTCCAGAAAGGTATACATTTCTTTTTCAACGATATCGGTGGCATCACCGATCGAACGTTTGAACAGATTGGTCTGTTCAACGATAGGCAAACGGATTTGTTGATAGCCATAAGCATCCATCAAACCCGACAGATGTTGTTCAAGACGTCTCCAAGCTGGGCTTTGCGTTGGGAGAATGTCATTAAAACCTTTGATTGCGACGATTGAACTCATGATCTACTCAGAAAAACTTGTACGAATAATTTCTTTAGATTTAGCTTCTTCAAGCTCGGTAACACGTTGACGAACCATATTTTCGATCTCATCAACCAGTTGATTGGTATCAATTAGATGGCTCTTTTCACCATTACGATACACCAGTGAACGTGGCGCTGCACCTACGACACCGATATCGGCTTCTTTAGCCTCGCCCGGCCCATTTACTTTACAGCCAATCACCGAGACATCCATCGGGGTACGGATATCTTCCAGACGCTCTTCCAGTTGTTGCATCACTGAAATCACATTAAATTCCTGACGTGAACAGCTTGGGCAGGCAATAAAATTAATGCCGTTAGAACGCAGACCCAGCGATTTTAGAATATCAAAACCGATTTTAATTTCTTCTTCAGGCTCGGCAGCAAGCGAAATACGCATGGTATCGCCAATGCCTTCCATCAGCAAACCACCCAGAGCGATTGCAGATTTAACCGAACCTGTACGGTAAATACCGGCTTCGGTTACACCCAAATGCAGCGGATTATCAATTTGCTGTGACAGCAAACGGTACGCATCCATGGTCAGGAACACATTGGATGCTTTAACTGAAATTTTAAATTCCTGAAAATCCAGACGGTCTAAAATGTCGATATGACGCATCGCAGATTCAAGCAATGCTGCGCCTGTCGGCTCGCCATATTTCTTTTGAATGTCTTTTTCGAGTGAACCGGCATTGACACCAATCCGCATTGAAATATCATTATGACGTGCTGCTGCCACCACTTCACGAATCTTTGCTTCTGAGCCGATATTGCCCGGGTTAATCCGCAAACAGTCTGCACCGAAGTCCGCAACTGCCAAAGCAATTTTATAGTCGAAGTGAATATCCGCCACCAAAGGCACATTCACCTGCTTACGAATTTCACCAAAGGCTGCCGCCGCTTCCATCGTAGGCACAGAAACCCGCATGATGTCTGCACCGGCATCGACACAGCGCTGAATCTGTGCAACCGTGGCTGCCACATCACAGGTTTCAGTATTGGTCATAGACTGGATACTGATTGGTGCATCACCACCCACATAAACTGAACCGACACGAATTTTACGTGTTGGACGACGTTTAATTGGATTTACGATCATGGTTTTGCTCTACTCTTGATCTGTTAAGGTGACAAACGGAATTCTGCTTTTCCGTTTACGGTATAAGGTGACAATGAAATATTTTCATTATTCAGGCTGAGTGATACAGCTGCCGCATCATCAAGACGAATCTGGAATGGCGCTTCACCATTGAGTTGCAAACTCGATGCCTGACGGCCAGTCGCTAAAACGTTACCGGCTGAATCGACGATATGCACAGAGGTCGGACGGTTAAAATCGAGTTTTAGCTGGTCGCCAGACAGTGCGGCGCCTGCATCCAGATTCAGAATCTCGATATTGGAAGCACCGACTCCAGAAACTTCACTGCTATTTTGCGAACTACTGCTCGACCAGTTCTGAACCATGGCAAACAGTGCGCCCAAAATTAGCAGCAAGACCAGCGTAATAAAAATGCGCTTTAACCATTTACGGTTACGGTCACGCTTGGAACCTGGCAATTTCCCCATAATTTTGATGGGGGAATTATTCAGCGCATGATTGGGCAACAAACCCGTATCATTGGTATAAATTTCATCAAAACGCTGAATAATAGTCGACGCATCTACACCCAAAAGTTTGGCATAGATCCGGTAATAGCCTTTGATAAAAGTCGCCTCAGGCAAAGACTTATATTCATCCTGCTCAAGTGCAGTCAGGGTTTTAACCGGAATATTCAGCTCTTTGGCTACATCTTCCAGATCACGTTGCTGATTGAGACGAATCTGGCGCAAGTACTCGCCCGGACGTTGAATATTTCCTAACGCATTTGGAGCTACGCTCGAATGATTCGAAGGTGAATTAGGATTTACTTCCATACGGCCTCAGTACTGTACTGTAATTGCAAATAACGTTGGTATTCCTGGCTTTCAGGAAACAATGCACGTAACTGGTTCACCAATACCTGCATCCCCAACTGATCACCACTGGCACGCGCAGTGCGAATGCCAACCCAGAGCGCACGGGCACCCTGATTTTTCTGTCCCACACCACGCGCAAACTGTTGATACAGTTGTGTCGCTGCCGGGAACTGCTGGTTTAAATAAAAAATTTCTGACAACTCTAACATTGATATATATGAATCGCGATTCGCCTGAAGCGCCTGTTTGAATGATTTTTCAGCATTCACCACATCGCCCATTTTCAGGTAAATACGTCCCATATTTTCCAGTGCACGGAAACGCTGATCATAACCTAAAGTTGCACCGGCAATGTTAAACTGCTCGATCGCATCATTATAGCGTTCTAGCTGATATAAATACGTGCCATAGTTGTTGCGTGCCTGTGCATTTTTCGGATCTGCCGAAATCGCACGCTTGAAATAAGCATCTGCTTTCTCAAGATTGAGCTGACTACCTTCCTGTTGCAGTAGCACGCCCATCATCATATTCGCTTGCGAATCACGCGGAGTCGTTTCAAGTGCCTGATCCAGCGCACGTTTGGCTGCATCCAGATCACCTGTTCTTAAATATTCTGCCGCCAATTGGGTACGGACTTTGGTGGCTTTTTCAGGATCTTTCTGACCCAAATCTGGCGTTTGACATGCAACCAAAGCTAAAGACACACATACTGTTGAAATCAAAGCAATTTTAGATGTTAGATTTCTCAACTGGCGACCTCTTATTATCCTTGTGAACGCATAATCTCATTTGACTGCGCAATTTTCTTTTTCCACTGTTCCGCACGACGGGTACGATCAGCCACTTGACCTACAAGCTGTCCACACGCCGCATCAATATCATCACCGCGTGTCTGACGAATCGTACACACAAAACCGGCATCAGACAAAGTTTTTTGGAAAGAAATAATGCGGTTACGGCTTGAACGCCCATAAGGCGCGTGCGGGAAAGGGTTGAATGGAATCAAATTAATCTTGCTCGGCAAGTTCTTCAGCAGCTTAATCATTTGCTGTGCATGTTCAGGATGATCATTCACACCATCCAGCATCACATATTCAATGGTGACGTGTTTACGTGAACTTTCATTACCATCTTTGGCAATATAACGCTGACACGCCGCAATCAGTTGTTCTAAAGGATATTTCTTGTTGATTGGCACCAGTTCATTACGCAGTTCGTCATTTGGTGCGTGCAATGAAATTGCCAGTGCAACATCAATGTCTTTGACCATTTGATCGATTTTTGGCACCACACCTGATGTCGATAAGGTCACGCGACGTTTCGACATGCCATAAGCAAAGTCGTCCAGCATAATGCGCATGGAATTGAGTACGGCATCGTAGTTAAGCAGTGGTTCGCCCATGCCCATCATGACCACATTCGTGACTGAACGTTCACGATCTGCCACAGGCACATCTTCCATATAGGAATAGTTCGCCACCCACAACTGACCAATGATTTCTGACTGATCTAAATCGCGCTGAAAACCCTGTTTACCGGTTGAACAGAATGAACAGTCCAGTGCGCAGCCCACTTGAGACGAAATACACAAGGTACGACGTAGGCCGCTACGATGTTCTGCTGGAATCAATACAGTTTCGACAAGAGAGCCGTCACCATCACCGACACGGAAGACCCATTTACGGGTACCGTCTTTAGAATAATTTTTATGCACCACTTCGGGCGCTTTAATTTCACAAATACGTTCCAGTTTTTCACGCAGTTTGCCCGAGATATTGGTCATCTCGGCAAAATCAGTCACGAAAAATTGGTGAATCCATTTCATTACCTGCCCGGCACGAAACTTCTTCTCCCCCATATCCTCAAAGAATTGCTCCATTTGCGGACGAGACATGCCGAGTAGGTTCACTTTTTCCACAGCATTCTGCTGTGTGGGAGTGGACGGAGATGGTTGCTGTGCAGCTGAAACTGCAGATACAGCGACGACTTCAGTACTCATGTGTATTACCTAAACCATGTCTAAAGATCAAAGGAGAAGCTCAATATGTGAGCAAAGAATTATTCAAAGAATAAAAAAACCAGATAAGTATAATAACACTTATCTGGTTTGAATACTGCGAATTAACGAGTACGTGGAGCAATCTCAGTTTGAGCGAAGAAGTAGTTAACTTCACGGTCAGCTGATGCTACAGAGTCAGAACCGTGAGCAGCATTTTCGTCGATGCTTACAGCGAAATCTGCACGGATTGTACCAGGAGCAGCTTCTTTAGGATTCGTCGCGCCAAGGATGTCACGGTGAGCAAGAACAGCGTTTTCACCTTCAAGAACTGAAACAACCACTGGACCAGAAGTCATGAAAGCAACAAGATCAGCAAAGAAACCACGTTCTTTGTGCTCAGCGTAGAAGCCTTCAGCTTCAGCTTGAGTCAAGTGTTTCATTTTAGTTGCAACAATTTGAAGACCAGCTTTCTCGAAACGAGCAAAGATGTCGCCGATGTGGTTTTTAGCAACTGCGTCTGGTTTTACGATAGATAAAGTACGTTCGATAGCCATGATAGGCTCCTTAAGTCAATTGTTGACATGAAAATTTGGCGCATTATACCGAGATAATGCGCACTTTTCTGCTTTTACACTGTAAAAATATGCTTTTTTCAATCGGGCACTTAACGCGCTTCGTCAATCCATGCCATTTGAATCGCTTCCAGCAGACCTTCTGTGGATTTAGTCGGGTCATCTGCAAACTCAGGCAAGGCACATACCCAGGCGTGTAAATCAGTAAAACGAATCCACTGCGGGTCCACATCCGGATGCGCTTCGTAGAGTTCAATCGCGATATCGAGGGTATCAGTCCAACGTAAACCCATCTCTATTTCTCACCATATTTGCTTTAATGCTGTACTTTAGCAAATTTATAAAAATCTGCGAGCTTTCGCCCCAGTTTTCACTTATTTTTTACAACATAATATTGAGATAAGGTGCGCTCAGCACAATGACCACGGCCATCATGCCTCCGATCATTGCCCCAACCGCGACATCACTTGGATAATGCAATCCCAGAATCATGCGCGATAAAGCCACCAGCAGCGTAAAAGGGAGCATCAACAGCAATAATAGCGGTGCAACATAACCCAAGAGCGTGGTTGCCATTACCGCATGCAAGGTATGTCCAGACGGAAAACTAAAATGATCCAGCGGCCGCTCACCCAGTCGAATCACCTGATGCACCTGATAAGGTCTTGGACGTACAGTTTTTGTTTTGAGAATTTTATAAATCAGCGTGCCGAACGTTCCGCCCAAAATGATATAGAGCATCTGTAGCCCATATTCCAAGCCACGAAATCCCCATGCGGCAAAACACATCACATACCAAAACACGCCATCCCCCAAACGGCTAATGATTTTAAAAAAAGCAGCGATTCGATTTGAGTGGGAGAGATGATTGAGGTAGACACAGCCTTTTAAATCTATTTCTAAAAATTTGAGTTTGGCATTGTGGATTTTCATCATGTTGCTCCCGCTCTTGTTTTAATTAGGTCATTTATTTTGCCTTGTGATTGAATACAGAACCTGTTCAAACTGCTCTACAGGATGTTGCCATCCGACCTTCTGTGCACAGTGTGAAGCATACACACCCATTCTTCTAAGTGTGTGATAATCTGGTAACTTTAAGATATTGGCTGTTAAATCTTCTTGTAGACCCAGTGAGCTGAGCCAGCCTGTTCGGTCGTGTTGTACATGTAGATGTGCACAAGCATAATCATAAGCAATAACCGGTAGTCCACTGGCCATCGCCTCCAATACCACATTGCCAAAGGTTTCAACCTGACTCGCAAAGCAAAACACATCGGCACTGGCATAGGCTTCAGCAAGCTGTTGACCACGCAAACTCCCGGTAAACACAATCGAAGCATCATGATTCAACTGCTCTAAGCGCTGTCGGTCTGGACCATCTCCGACCACCACCAGACGCACATCCTGACAATGCATATGACGCAATGTGAAATATGCCTGAATCACCACTGGTATTTCTTTTTCAGGCGATAAACGCCCGACATACAACATGACACGGGTCTCTTTGGAAGCTCCCCAGCTCTGGCGTAGGGAATCAGAACGCCATTTAGGTGAAAAGGCTTGTGTATCTACCCCTCGTCCCACCACAACCAGTGGACACGTCACTCCAAATTTGCGGAGTGCTTCGGCAGTCTCACGACTCGGTACACAGGTAATTGCGGTATGATTATGAAACCATTTGAGATAATGCTGAATAGGTTTAACCAAAAATGCCAAATCAAAGAAACGGCTAAATTCCTGAAATGGTGAATGAAAACCGCTCGATACAGGAATTTCAAGGAATCTTGCAGTTTGCTGCGCGGCAAGCCCTAATGGGCCTTCTGTGACGATATGCACTACATCGGGTGCAAAGGCTTCTACCGCATGGCGAACCTTTAGAAACTGCGGCCAACCGAACTGTAAGCCTGAATATTTGGGAATACGCTGTGCTTTAACCAAACATTCCCGATAGGGTTGAAATTCAGCACAGATGCCTTTTTGCTCGGGTCGAATCAATAAAATTTTATGCCCCTGTTTTTTCAGCCCTTTGCAGAGTTGTAACAATGAATTTGCTACCCCATTAATTTCAGGTGGCCATGTTTCGGTCACTATGGCAATTTTTAAGCGGGGGCGTACCAAATCTGCAAGCGCAGATGATTTTTGAGGACTTTTCAGACGTTGCTGTTTTAAGTCAAATTGAAAGCCATCAAGGAGTGCTTGTTGTTTTGTTAAGGCTTGGCTGTAGGGCTGATTCATGTCGCACCTATCTTACTTATTTATGTTTTAAGCAAAGCATAGGTGTTCTGTGTGACTGTTTGATGAAGTAGCAAAAACTTAATAATGGGTGCTATGCAACCCAAAATAAGCCTTCTGAATTGAATATCATTTTGGCTGTAAAAGCTTTTTGATCTTTAATAGTTAGAATTAATCCTTTGTAGTAATTAGGGTCATTACAATCAATAAATACATCACGCTTAAAAATATCTTTTATCTCAAAAAACTAAATTGCTCTCAATAAAATCATTAATATTTATTAGATTCTTTTCTGTACTAATCTCAAATCCTAAGCATTTAACTTTCATGCATTTTCCAATAAAAAACCCCATAATAACGAGGCCTTTATAGCATAAAATTCAACCAAAAGGAGTATTAATTCTTTTCCTTATCAACGATTTTGTTTACTTGAATCCATGGTACGAAAAAAATAAAGCACTGCTTTATTCTTCTTGAGGCACGTAACACCAAAAATAAAAAACCCACTCAAAATGAGTGGGTCTTCGCATTCAAATCAATTGATTCGAGAAATTAGTTTTTCTCTTTATCAACAATTTTATTTGCTTGAATCCAAGGCATCATCGCGCGAAGTTTGTTACCCGTTACTTCAATACCGTGAGCAGCGTTTTGACGACGACGAGCAGTCATAGATGGGTAGTTCAACGCACCTTCTTGAATGAACATCTTCGCGTATTCGCCAGATTGAATACGTTTAAGTGCATTACGCATCGCTTCACGAGACTGCTCGTTAATTACTTCAGTACCCGTTACATATTCACCATATTCAGCGTTGTTCGATACTGAGTAGTTCATATCCGCGATACCGCCTTCGAACATCAAGTCAACGATCAATTTAAGCTCGTGTAGACATTCGAAGTACGCCATTTCAGGCGCATAACCAGCTTCAACCAAAGTTTCGAAGCCCATTTTAACCAGCTCAACTGCACCACCACAAAGAACTGCTTGCTCACCGAAAAGGTCAGTTTCAGTTTCTTCACGGAATGAAGTTTCGATAATACCAGTACGGCCGCCACCTACGCCTGAAGCATAAGAAAGTGCAACGTTACGCGCGTTACCAGATGCATCCTGGTGAATTGCGATTAAATCAGGAACACCTGAACCACGCTGGTATTCAGAACGTACTGTGTGACCAGGTGCTTTAGGCGCAACCATGATTACGTCAAGGTCAGCACGTGGAACAACTTGGTTGTAAAGAATCGAGAAACCGTGAGCAAACGCTAAAGTAGCACCTTGCTTGATGTTTGGCTCAATCTCGTCACGATAAAGTTGAGATTGGAATTCGTCTGGCGTCAAGATCATGACTACGTCCGCTTGCGCTACAGCAGCAGCAACTTCAGCAACTTTAAGACCTGAATTTTCAGCTTTTTTCCAAGAAGTAGAGTTCGCACGTAAACCTACAGTGACATCAACGCCAGAATCTTTCAGGTTAAGCGCATGCGCGTGACCTTGTGAACCGTAACCAATGATCGCTACTTTCTTAGATTGGATGATAGATAAGTCAGTGTCTTTATCGTAAAAAATTTGCATTGCTGTCTCCGCTTAATGCTTGTTTGTCTGTTTAAATCAGGCAATGACCCTTGTATTTACATTGCCTGATACCCCCTTCTTATTAGGATGAGGAAATATTTAAATTAGATGGTTAAAACTTTTTCGCCGCGCGCAATACCTGAAACGCCTGAACGCACCACTTCTAAAATGGTGTGTTCTGCAAGTGCATCAATAAACGCATCAACTTTTTCAGTCGTACCTGCAATTTGAATGGTATAAGTCGTTGGTGTTACATCGACAATCTGACCACGGAAAATATCTGCGGTACGCTTAATTTCGTCGCGAGATGAACCCAATGCTTTGACTTTGATCAGCATCAGTTCACGCTCAATGTGCGCACCTTCAGACAGGTCAACCACTTTCACTACTTCAACAAGCTTGTTGAGTTGCTTGGTGATTTGCTCAATCTTGTGATCATCGCCATAAGTGGTCAAAGTCAAACGAGAAAGTGTTGGATCTTCAGTTGGCGCAACGTTTAATGTTTCGATGTTGTAGCCACGCTGAGAGAATAAGCCCACTAAACGGGAAAGCGCACCTGCTTCGTTTTCAACAAGTACAGAGATGATATGTCTCATGCTGTGCGCTCCCCTTTTGCTAACCACATATCTTGCATCGATTGACCTGCAATCAACATCGGATAAACATGCTCAGTACGATCAACCATGACGTTAATAAATACGCACTTGTCGTTAATCGCCATCGCTTCTGCAAGTTTCGACTCAAGCTCATCGGCATGATCAATCTGAATACCGACGTGACCATACGCTTCCATCAACTTGGCAAAGTCAGGCAGTGACTCTACATAAGAGCTAGAATGACGACCTTCGTAATTCATGTCCTGCCATTGTTTCACCATACCTAAAGCACGGTTATTCAGGCACAAGATTTTTACGTTCAAGCCATATTGCTTACAGGTCGAAAGCTCTTGGATACACATCTGAATCGACGCTTCACCCGTAATACACACCACCTGTTGATCCGGGAAGGCAAGCTTCGCAGCCATCGCATAAGGCAAACCTACACCCATGGTGCCTAGGCCACCTGAGTTGATCCATTGACGCGGACGCTTGTATTTGTAATACATCGCACCAAACATTTGATGCTGGCCTACGTCCGAAGTAATGATCGCTTCGCCATTGGTCACTTTATCCAATACCTGAACCACTTGTTGTGGCTTCATCACACCATCAACACCTGCTGCATAACGACCGCCATGCACTTTGCGCCATTCATTAATCTGAGACCACCATGCCGCAATCACTTCAGGATTTGGCTTGGAAACATTGAGCTGTTTCAACTGGTTCAACATTTCAGTCAATACCGGCTCTACCGCACCGACAATTGGAATGTGCGCCATAATGGTTTTTGAAATCGTCGCCGGGTCGATGTCAATATGAATCACTTTGGCATTCGGACAGAATTTTGCCGGATTGTTGGTGACACGGTCATCGAAGCGCGCGCCTACACACAGAATCACATCTGCATTGTGCATGGTCATGTTGGCTTCATAAGTACCGTGCATACCGAGCATACCGATGAACTGTTCATCATCACCCGGGAATGCGCCCAAGCCCATTAAGGTATTGGTTACCGGATAGCCCAATAGATGCGCAAGCTCTGTCAATTGTGCAGATGCATTGCCTTGAACCACACCACCACCCGAATAAATTACTGGGCGCTTAGCATTGACTAATTCTTCAATCGCTTTACGAATTTGACCTGAGTGACCACGAAACGGTGGCTGATACGAACGCATCTTCACTTTTTCCGGGTATTCGTAAGCAAATTTTTCTGCAGGATTGGTCGCATCTTTAGGAATATCAATTACGACAGGGCCTGGACGACCAGATGACGCGATATAGAATGCTTTTTTAATGATTGCAGGAATTTCGCTGGCATGACGCACCTGGAAACTATGCTTCACGATTGGACGTGAAATGCCGACCATATCGGTTTCCTGGAATGCATCTTCACCAATCAGATGACTCGCAACCTGACCTGACAAAATCACCATCGGGATTGAGTCCATATAGGCCGTTGCAATTGGCGTTACCGTATTGGTTGCACCCGGACCTGAGGTCACCAGCACCACACCAGTCTTACCTGTGACGCGTGAGTAAGCATCCGCCATGTGACCGGCAGCTTGTTCGTGACGTACGAGGTAATGATTGATTTTGTCTTGTTGAAATAGCGCATCATAAATATGAAGAACTGCGCCGCCTGGGTATCCAAAAACATGTTCAACGCCTTCGTCCGCTAATGCGCGAACAAGCATTTCACCACCAGATAGAAGTTCCAACGTGATTCACCCTAATATTATGACACTGCACAAATGGGAGGCATTTGCAGTGTTTCATTTGTTAACTGTCTGCACTGTTATAGCACACAAATTTCATAGTTTTCATAGCAATAGGAAAAAAATCTGATCTCTTGGCTGTTCGAGCAATACAAGACCTAAAACATGTTGGGATAAACATATTTTGCTTAGCTTTGTTCAATTTCTCGGCTAGAGAAATCGCCCACTGCATGAAATGACACTTAGTCGAAGGGTGATCGATTAAGGCATATAAAACTATTGCAGCATTCTTGTGTTTTCAGGCTTTAAAGTCAAGTTTAAAAAACAGGCAATATGCGCTTTAAAATACCTGATTTGCTGTTTTTAACAGCAATCTAGAGCAAGGATAGTAATAAAGAATTAATCTAATAATATTTAATCTAATAAAATTCATAAACTTATATATTTAATTTTATAAATTTTTAGTATGTCTTATATAAAAAAAATGAATGAATTTTTAATAAATCCAGTGAAGTTGTTTATCAATAAATTTTGTGTCTGAAAATTTGCTCACCACTTCTACAAACGAGATGCAGAAGCTGTTCGATCCGTGATCATGAATAGAGCGGATAAAAATTCATTATTTTTACTGTGAAAATCACTACAATGTTTTGTAGTATTTTATGGCTAGAACACAGAGGCTCAAAAACAATGAAAATATCTTTTTTAACTGCCTTAAGTCTGAGTTGTGCAATTTCTCTGGGCATTTGTAGCAGTAGTGCTTCAGCAATCCAGTATTATAAATGGGTCGATGCCAAGGGCACCACGCACTATACAAAAACACCGCCCCCGAAAACAGCGAAAAAAGCCACAACTGTCGATACCTATGGCTGGAAAAACTCGGCACCGACACCGCCTAGAACGAATGAAACTGAAGTGCAAACAGAAAATAGTACTCAAGAACGACTGCAACAGCCTCAAATTCCTGCGAATCAGGATCAGCAGCAACGTGAAGCCAACGAAGCCTTAGAACAATCGAAAAATCGCGCAGTGGCTTTATAAGCGACCTCCACTATGGAACTGATCATTTTTTCTTAGGGAAATGCCTGCGCAAAATTCACTTTTAGGTGCATTTTGCGCTATGCTGTGCAACAGACTTTTTTCACCGTAATTCACTGATACGTTTATGACTACTCACATTGATTCCGAATATCAAGCCAGTGCGATCGAGCCTCAAGTCCAACAGGATTGGGAATCTCGCAAAGCCTTTAAAGTTGCCGACAAAGTAGAAGGTCCACGTCGTTATATTCTCTCGATGTTCCCTTACCCAAGTGGCAAACTGCATATGGGTCATGTGCGTAACTATACGATTGGTGACGTGATCAGCCGTTTCCATCGCTTAAAAGGTGAAACGGTCCTGCAACCGATGGGTTGGGATGCTTTCGGTCTACCTGCTGAAAACGCAGCGATTGCACACCAGGTTGCTCCGGCAAAATGGACATTTGAAAATATCGCTTACATGCGTGACCAATTAAAGAAATTGGGTCTAGCTGTCGATTGGGATCGTGAATTTGCCACCTGTACCCCTGAATACTATCGTTGGGAACAATGGCTATTTGTTCAGCTTTATAAAAAAGGCTTAATTTACCGTAAACTTTCAACTGTAAACTGGGATCCGGTCGATCAGACTGTGCTTGCCAACGAACAGGTTGAAAATGGTCGCGGCTGGCGTTCAGGTGCATTGGTTGAAAAACGTGACATTCCAATGTACTACTTCCGCATTACCGATTATGCGCAAGAATTATTAGATGATCTAGACACGCTGAAAGACGGTTGGCCTCAACAAGTTCTAACCATGCAACGTAACTGGATTGGTCGCTCACAAGGGATGGACATTAGTTTCCCTTCAGCAAATCCAGAAATCTACGCTGAAGGCTTAACAGTCTTTACCACACGTGCTGACACGTTAATGGGCGTGACTTATGTTGCTGTTGCAGCAGAACACCCAATGGCACTCAAAGCTGCTGCTCTCCAATCAGAAGCAGGCAACCCTGAACTTGCTGCATTTATTGAAGAATGTCGTATGGGTTCAGTTGCTGAAGCGGATCTTGCGACTGCCGAGAAGAAAGGTATGGCAACAGGCCTGTCTGTTAAGCATCCTGTGACTGGTGAAGAAGTTCCGGTCTGGATCGCCAACTATGTGTTGATGTCTTACGGTTCAGGTGCGGTGATGGCGGTTCCATCACACGATGAGCGTGACTTCGAATTTGCCAATAAATATGGCTTAAGCATCAAACAAGTCATTGATGCCAAAGGCGCTGACGATAGCGACTTTTCTGCAACAGATTGGCAAGAATGGTACGGTTCGAAAGAAGGCAAACTGGTGAATTCAGGCGAGTTTGACGGTCTAGATTTTCAGGGTGCATACGATGCATTCCTAGCCAAACTAGAACCAACAGGTCTGGCAAGCTCTAAAGTTCAATTCCGTTTACGTGACTGGGGTGTTTCCCGTCAGCGTTACTGGGGTTGTCCAATTCCAATGATTAACTGTCCATCATGTGGTCAAGTGCCGGTGCCTGAAGAGCAACTTCCTGTTGTACTTCCGACTGACGTGGTTCCAGACGGTTCAGGCAATCCATTGAACAAGATGCCTGAGTTCTATGAAACGTCATGCCCAAGCTGTGGTGGCGACGCGCGTCGTGAAACAGATACGCTAGATACCTTCGTAGAATCATCTTGGTACTATGCACGTTATGCATCGCCTGACTTTACCGATGGCATGGTAAAACCAGAAGCAGGTCAAACCTGGCTGCCAGTCAACCAATACATCGGTGGTGTGGAACACGCGATTCTGCATTTGTTATACGCACGCTTCTTCCACAAACTCATGCGTGATGAAGGTGTAGTCCAAGGCAATGAACCATTCACCAACCTTTTAACTCAAGGTATGGTACTGGCAGATACCTTCTACCGTGAAGCGAATTCTGGCAAAAAAACCTGGTTTAACCCGGCGGATATCGAACTGGAAAAAGATGAAAAAGGCCGTGTGCTATCTGCGAAATACACAGGCGATGGTCAAGAGGTTGTGGTTGGCGGTCAGGAAAAAATGTCGAAATCGAAAAATAACGGTATCGACCCGCAATCCATTATCGACCAATACGGTGCAGATACCGCACGTGTATTTATGATGTTTGCAGCACCACCGGATCAATCGCTTGAATGGTCGGATGCCGGTGTTGAAGGTGCTAACCGTTTCTTGAAACGTGTATGGCGTTTGGCAACAGGTTTCCTTGAAAAAGGTAATGCTGCATCAAATATCGACAAAGCTGCACTTTCTACTGCTGCCCAAGACTTACGCCGTAAAACCCATGAAACCATCCAGAAAGTCGGTGATGACATCGAACGTCGTCATGCATTTAACACTGCAATTGCCGCGATGATGGAATTGCTAAACGCAAACAATAAGTTTGAAGCCAAAGATGACAATGACGTTGCGGTAGCACGTGAGTCGATCACTACACTTCTGACTTTGTTAGCTCCATTTGCACCGCACTTAAGCCAAACTTTATTGGCTGAGTTTGGGATTGAATTGAATTCAACCCTATTCCCTGCTGTAGACGAGTCTGCACTGACACGTAATACGCAAACCATTGTGGTACAAGTGAACGGTAAGCTTCGTGGCAAACTTGAAGTTTCTGTGGATGCATCAAAAGATGACATCTTGGCGCAAGCCAAAGCATTGCCTGAAGTTCAACAATTCCTGACAGGTCCAACTAAGAAAGAAATCGTTGTACCGAATAAATTGGTGAATTTGGTGGTTTAAATCCTGAGGAATTGTTTAAGCACTGCTTTAAACAATTCTGCAAGGGGATGAGGGCGAATAATTCACTCTCCCTAACCCTCACTTGCGTTCAGTTTTAAAAGCGCTGCTTTAAAACCTCACTCAGGAGAGGGACTTTAAAAAATAATCCCTCCAAACCTCCCTTTGCCAAAGGGAGGCTTAAAAAACACAAAGCCCGTTGCCAACCAGCGGGCTTTGACTTTACAATCCGGTTCAGGATTTCAAATATTTCCCTGAGGGAAAAAGAGGATACTCATGCATTTAGGCAAACGTTTAGCAGCAATTGTTTTAACTTGTGGTCTAAGTGCAGGCTTAGTCGGTTGTGGCTTCCATTTGAAAGGCACCAACCCAAGCTCGGCACCTGTTGCCTATTCGGTTATGAGCCTTTCTTTACCCCCCAATACTGAAGAATTACAAGAAAAGCTGGCAGTTTACCTCGGTGCTGCAGGCGTACAACTCAGTAATGCACCTAATGCTTATGTATTGCGTGTTCTCGATTACACGCCGCGCCGCTTAGAATTAAACGGCAAGCTGGTAGAAACCTTGCTGCGTTTAAATGTAACCTTCCGCATTGAAGATGCGCAAGGCAATCCGGTGACCGAACCACGCACTGTGGTGGCAACGCGTACTTATCAATATGACATTGAAACAGTCAACACTGATGACCAGGAACAAAAGTTTTTGAATCAGGTGATTATTGATGATGTGGCACAGCAGATCGCGCGTCAGATTTCATCGAACCGCCTCCCCTTGGCCAAACAAAATACCCCAGCGCAACCTGCTCAATAAGAACGCCTTATGAAACTTGACTATCTGCAAGCCCTAAAACGTGTCGATGAAGCTCGCGGTGCCTGGGTCTTGCATGGTCAAGAGCCTTTGCTAGAACAAAACCTGATCGATGCCTTTCGCGCACATTGGCAAGCCAAAGATATCGAACGTCAACGTTATGATGTCAGTTCAGTTTCTGAGTGGAAAAATGTCTTTAATGCATTGAACAGTTTGTCATTGTTCTCAACCCAACTGGCAGTTGAAGTGCATGGCAATATCAAACCAGATGCCAGTAGCCTCAAACTGCTGAAAAGCTATTTACAACAAGACAGTGATAATCTGCTATTGGTCGTTATGCCCAAGCAAGATGCGAGCAGCCTCAAATCCAGCTTCTTCCAGACGGTTGAGGCCAATGGTGTCTGCGTTGCGCTTACTGCAAATTATCCACGCGATCGTCAGCAAATTTTGGCAGTTGAAGCAGAGAAACTGGGGATTAAACTGGCCCATGATGCCTGGCAATGGCTGGAACAGCATCATGAGCACAACTTGCTGGCAGCCAAAAACAGCCTGATGCGGGTCAGTGACACCTTTGCAGAAGTTGATGTGATTCAGATTGATCATTTATATGCCTGCTTACAGGATCAATCACGCTATAGCACCTATGATTTGAGTGATGCCCTACTGCAAGGCAATCTCTCGCAATCGATCAAGATTTTCCAGTATCTGGTCGCTTCAGGTGAACCGATGAGCCTGATCTTATGGAGCCTGAGCAAGGAAATGCGTCTGTTGATGCAACTGTTTGAACAGCCGCAAAATGCCTTGCAAATTGGAATCTGGAAAACCAAAGTCGGGCTATATCAGCAAGCTTTACGCCGTCTCAGCCCCCAACGCTTTTTGAGCTGGCCCCAGCTGTTAATCCGTATTGATGCAGCCATTAAAGGAATGTCCAAAGAGAACCCTGAACATCTCATCTTACAGGCCATTGCTGAAATGTGCGGTCAACGCTTATTTTTAGCGCCGAGTGCTTAACCAAAGAAACGTGCAAACCAGCCCTTGCCTTTTTTGCTTTCCTGAGCACGTAAATAACTCAACATATTATCGCGCACTGCATCGACATAGTCCTGATCATCATGTTGAATATGATTGATCAGCCATTTGGACAATAAACGATATAAATCATTTTCAATCGATTCTCCCTTCTCGAACTTGAGACGATAATCATTGAGTCGTTTCACAAATAATTCATGTATACCGCGATGCGAAGGTAGGTATTGATAACTGACCTGTTCCAGCAGGTTTTCTTCAAAGCTGAAATGTGACTGGGTATAATCGATTAAATCCTCCAAGACCTCTTTGATTCGATCGCGATCTCCTGTGCTTTTTACCTGCTCCAAAGCATTTATATAATCTAAAATTTGACGGTGCTGATTATCGATTACGTCGATTCCAATATTATAGCTTTCATTCCATTCCATCGTTAAACCCTCATCAATGTTGCGAGCAAAGTTGTATTATTTTTGCACAATAAATGTGCATTTTCTTGTTAAGTGGTAAAACCATAATTTTTTTATGGAATTAAATCTTACAAGCTTTATTTATTTAAATCCATATATAAAACATGGGTTTTTAAAATTTTTTTCTACTTAATTTTCAACTGGTTTTTACTATTGGGACTAAAGGGAGGAAAATTAAGCCAGAAACAGCCTTAGAACAAATATCACACAACAAATCTAGTATGTTTGGTCTTATGTCTTTATTGATTCACACTCGATTTTATTTGTGCAGCGCTTTGATTGAAAAAATACTGTTGGGGACAGTGATCATTTTATTCAAGAGTCACCTGATGATCTTTTAAACAGGATCGATGTTATCTATAGAGGGTCAAATCCTGTTATCAATGTCAGAACAAGCAATTCATGGAGCATTTTAAAATGGTCTGTATGGACGATATTTTCAGAAATCAGCCAATAGAAAATAATTCTCATTATAATTCAAAAAATTCACGATTTATCCCAATTTCGCTTTTATAATCAATCCCTATCTTTGATCCGAATTCGTACTCAATATGCCAAAAATAAAACCGACGAAACTAATTATGGCCGCCGTGATTGCCATTGTGTTAATCGCTGCGGGGTGGTATTTCCTCAAACCTAAAGAACAGCCGCCACAGTATATTACTGCTGAAGTGACGCAGGGTGATATTGAAAGTTCTGTACTGGCGACCGGTATTTTAGAAGCCACCAAAATGGTCAGCGTAGGTGCCCAGGTTTCTGGCCAAGTGAGACAAATGTATGTGGAACTCGGTGATCAGGTTAAACAGGGTCAGCTGATTGCACGAATTGATTCTGTTCGTCAGGAAAATGATTTAAAAACTGCTGAAGCCAGCATTAAAAACCAGATGGCACAGCTTGCGGTGAGACAGGCGAATCTGGCCAAAGTTGAAGCTGAATACAATCGTCAGAAAGCCATGTATGCACAGGATGCGACTTCCCGTTCAGAGCTGGAATCTGCATTTGCCAGTTATAAAACGGCTCAGGCCGATATCACGGCAATCAATGCACAGATCGAACAGTCGCGCCTGACCTTGGCAACTGCCAAAGAAGACTTGGGTTATACCCAGATTGTGGCACCGATGGATGGCACGATTGTGGCGATTGTGACCGAAGAAGGTCAAACCGTGAATGCCAATCAAAGTGCACCGACCATTGTGAAACTGGCCAAGCTCGACACTATGACCATCAAAGCTGAAATTTCTGAAGCAGATGTGATGAAAGTGGAAGAAGGCCAAACCGTTTATTTCACCACGCTGGGCAATAACGAGAAAAAGATTTACGCCAAACTGCGTCAGGTTGAACCTGCACCCAATTCGATTAATACCGATTCAAATACATCTGGTTCATCGTCAAGTTCTGCGGTGTATTACAACGCTTTATTTGATGTCCCGAATGAAGATGGAAAATTGCGTATTGATATGACGGCGCAAGTTTATATCGTGCTGGATGAAGCCAAAAATGTACTGACCATTCCTGCTGCAGCCATTCAAGGTTCAAACCGTCCGCCACGTGCCAATCGTGGTGAAGCTCGTGGTGAGGGTTCTCGCGGTGAAGGCGGCCCGGCATCACGTTCTGAAGCTGAATCGGCTCAAGGCAACCGCCCTGCCGGTGAACGTCCAGCGCGTCTAAACCTGTCTGAAGCAGAACTTGCGCTGATTGAGCAAGGTAAAGCACAGCGTGGCATGGTTCGTGTCTTGCAAGCCGATGGTACTGCAAAACCAACCCCTGTATTAATCGGTTTGAATAACCGCGCGACTGCGCAAGTGCTGAAAGGTTTAAAACGTGGTGATCAGGTGGTGATTGCCGATGGTTCTGATACCTCCAATGATGCAGCAAAACGCGGTGGCAATAGCCGTGGCCCAATGAGAATGTAAGCATGAATTCACAACAACAGCCTCTCCTCGAGGTGAAAAATCTGGTTCGTGAATTCCCTGCGGGTGAAAGCACGGTCCAGATTTTAAAAGGGGTGAATCTGGAGATTTATCCAGGTGAACTGGTGGCGATTGTCGGCCAGTCCGGTTCGGGTAAATCAACCCTGATGAACATTCTGGGTTGTCTGGACAAACCAACTACCGGTAGCTACAAGGTCAAAGGCCGTGAAACCCGCGAACTGGAAGCGGATGAACTCGCGCAATTACGCCGTGAATATTTCGGCTTTATTTTTCAGCGTTATCATTTACTGGGCGATTTAAACGCAGCAGGCAATGTCGAAGTTCCTGCGATTTATGCTGGTGCAGATTCATCTGAACGGCATGCACGAGCCGTCAAGATTCTGACTGATCTGGGGCTGGGTGAAAAAACCCTGAACCGTCCGAGTCAGCTCTCTGGTGGTCAGCAGCAACGGGTTTCGATTGCCCGTGCGCTGATGAATGGCGGTGACGTGATTTTGGCCGATGAACCGACAGGTGCATTGGATAAGAACAGCGGTATTGAAGTGATGCGTATTTTGCGTGAACTGAATGCCAAAGGTCATACCATCATTCTGGTCACGCATGATCATAATGTAGCGAAAAATGCGACGCGTATTATCGAGATTTCAGACGGCAATATCATTTCCGACCAACCCAATGTTCCTGAAGTCGAAGAGCATCTGGAAAAACAGCCGCTAATCCGCAGTGAACAAAAGAAGATTTCTTCATGGCGTTCTGCAGTTGACCGTCTAGGTGAAGCCTTTCGTATGGCCTTGCTGGCCATGAATGCACATCGCATGCGGACTTTCCTGACCATGCTCGGAATCATTATCGGTATCGCTTCGGTGGTCTCGGTGGTCGCGCTGGGCAATGGCTCACAAAAACAGATTCTGGAAAATATCAGTAGTCTGGGCACCAATACCATTACCGTATTTCAGGGTCGAGGCTTTGGGGACAATTCCAGATCTTCACAGTCTAAAACCCTGATTCCGGCCGATGCCGATGCACTGGCTGAACAACCGTATGTCGATGGCGTCAGTCCGTCGGTGAATAGCAGTGTCACCGGCCGTTATAAAGAAATCGAAGCTTCAACCACGGTCAACGGCGTCAGTGAAGATTTCTTCTACGTGCGTGGTATGACCTTCCAGTCCGGTCAGCCCTTTGATCGCAGTAGCGTCATGCAACAGGCGCAAGATGTCGTCATTGACACCAATACCAAAAATACCTTCTTTAAGGATGGCACCAATCCGGTGGGTCAGGTGATTTTACTCGGAAGCGTACCGAGCCGAATTATCGGGGTGATCGACGCGCAAAAAGGCATGATGGGCAATAATGACAGCCTGAATGTCTATCTGCCTTATTCCACCGTGATGAGCCGTATGCTGGGGCAATCTAACGTTCGCAGCATCATTGTGCGGATTAAGGATGAATATCCAAGTGCGGCGGCTGAAAATGCAATTTTAAACCTGTTGGTACAGCGCCATGGCGCGCAGGATGTGTTTACCCAGAATGCCGACAGTATTCGTGAAACCATTCAGCAGACCACAGCGACTATGACGCTTTTAATTTCGGCGATTGCTGTGATTTCACTGGTGGTCGGCGGGATCGGGGTGATGAATATCATGCTGGTGTCCGTGACTGAACGTACTCAGGAAATTGGGGTACGTATGGCAGTAGGTGCACGTCAAAGTGATATTTTGCAGCAATTCCTGATTGAAGCAGTGCTGGTGTGTATTTTAGGCGGTATTTTGGGTGTGCTGCTCTCGCTCGGGATTGGCCAGCTAATTACACACTTTGCCGGCGGTACTTTCCAGATGGCCTATTCAACCACTTCGATTGTGGCTGCCTTTGTCTGCTCAAGCCTGATTGGAATTGTGTTTGGCTTTATCCCGGCACGTAATGCCGCTCGTCTGAATCCAGTCGATGCGCTTTCTCGCGAATAAGGAACCTGATATGCAAATGAATTTAACCAAGCTTGCCAGTGCCCTGTTGCTGGGAAGCTCGCTGACCGGTTGTGCGGCAGTGGTAAAAACACCTTATGAGCAGCCTGCGATCAATATGCCGGGCAACTTTCAAAATAATAAGGTTTTAAGTCAGCAGATCCATGCCGACATTCTGGCAGATCAATGGTGGACCTTATTTAAAGATCCGCAATTGAACAGTCTGGTCGATCAAGTGCTGGCGCAGAATACAGATCTGGCGGTGGCTGGCATCAGTTTACAGCAGGCGCGCATTCAGGCCAGACAGGCACAAAGCCAGCAAGGCGTCCGTGTCGGTGATGCACGAATTTCAACGGGTCAGCGTTTTGATCTGGAGGGTGGCAGCAATGCTTCGACGGGTCTTTCACTGGGCTATCCGGGCTTAAGCTATGAACTGGATCTGTTTGGCAAACTGGCCAATCAGACTGAAGCGGCGCGCTGGGAAGCCTTGGCATCTGCACAGGACTTACAGGCGACGGCGCAGAGCCTGATTGGCACCACGGCACAGCTTTACTGGCAATTGGCTTATTTAAACGAGCGTTATAGCGTGGTACAGCAAAATCTGGCAACAGCGCAAAAAACCTATGATCTGGTGCAGGTACAATATCGTGCCGGTGCGGTGTCCGGTCTGGATTTAACCCAGGCCGAACAGGCGATTCAAAGCCAGCAAGCCACCTTAAGCCAGATTGAGCAGCAACGGGTGGAAACGCGTACCGGCCTCGCAGTATTGCTGCATATGCCAGTACAACAGCTTTCTATTCAGGAGCCAAGCCGTTTACCGAATATTCAATTACCGAGTATTCAGGCCGACTTACCCGCGAGTTTATTGTCCCGTCGTCCCGACCTCCAAGCGACTGAACTACGTTTGCGTAAAGCGCTGGCCAATAAGGATGCCAACAAAGCCAGTTATTATCCTTCAATCAGTCTGACTGGGAATTTGACTACAGGTATTGGCAGCAGTACCTCGCTTTCAAATGCGTTGAAGAATCCGGTGGCGACTTTAGGTGCGGGTCTGACCTTGCCCTTCCTGCAATGGAATGACATGAAACGTGATCTGCAAGTCAATGAGCTAGAATATGAAAAAGCGATTATGCAATATCGCCAGACCATGTATGAAGCCTTCGCCGATGTGGAAAATGCCTTGTCGAACCGGACTGAAATCAGTAAGCAAGTCACTTTGCAGCAACGTAATGTCGAACTGGCTGAACGTACCGAACGCCTGACTGAAGTACGTTATCGTAATGGCGCGGTGGCGTTAAAGAACCTGCTAGATGCGCAGGAAACCACACGGAATGCACGGCTGTCTTTGGTACAAACCCGACAGAACCAGTACAATGCCTATGTGACTTTAATGCAGGCATTAGGTGGTAGTCCAATCCAGCAATTACCTTAAACAAAGCTTGAACCATAAAAAAAACCGCTGTCTAACAGCGGTTTTTTATATTGCGTGATGTCAATAAAAATTACTTCATTTGCAAATAGGCATGCACATTTTTCAATAATTCAGTTGATCGCTCATGCCCGAGCAAACTGCCTTTTTCCAGCCAGTCCCGCGCGACTCCAATATCGCGTTCCACCCCAATTCCCTTGGTATATAAACGTCCCAGATGACTATAAGCATCGGCATTGACCTGCGCTGCCGCCTGACGGTAATACTGTACCGCCTGTTCGATATTTGCCTCAGTGCCTATGCCATTTTCAAACGCTTCCCCCAGCGCATTCAGTGCCACACTATTCTGCTGAGCAGCCGCTTTTTGCAGATAGCTCAAACCTAAGGCAATATCCTGCGCAATCTGTTTTCCTTTAAGATACTCCAAGCCCAATTCTGCCTGTGCCTGTGCATGTCCCAGTTGTGCAGCCTGATGCAGATAACGATTGGCCTGCTCTGGATTAAGGATAAAGACCGGATAAAGACCTGACAGAGCCTGATACAGGAACCAGGCTGCTTCCTTGGAGCCTTTCGCGACCGCCTGATTCAGATATTGAATGGCTTTGTCGCGTGTCGGCAATGGATATTCCGCCAGACTATAAAAACGCCCGACCACATAAATTAAATCTGCCTCAGACTGAGCCTCGATCTGCCAGTATTGCTGGGCCACTGCCTGAATCATGCTGGTGGCTTTGGCTGTGTCTTTTACAGTACCGATGCCATTTAAATAACACAGTGCCAGACCCATTTGTGCATAAGCATCATCGGAACTGAGCTGAAATGCTGCCTGATATAATTCAAATGCCTTTTGCGGCTCATAAGCCACTAGATGCTGTTCAAAATACAGCGCGGCAATCATGCATAAAGCGGGCGGATGCTGAGTATTGGCAGCTTCAGACCAGTAACGAAACGCCATGGTTTCATTTTTATCGACATACCAGCCATGAAAATAAGCCAGTCCAATTAAAGTCTTGGAATGCGCATCGGCATGTTCTTTGGACTGCTGCATCAAATGCTGGAACACGCGCTGACGCTGGTCGGTATCGATACGGCCTTGCAGTACGCCAGCATAATAATCATAGAGACCTTTTTGATCACCAAGACTGATACAGCGTTTAATAAATTGCAGGGCTTGAGTCTGGTCTTGGGGCAGCCTCTGTCCACGCGCATAATCATCGGCGATCTGCTGATTGGCAGCCAGATGATCTTGCTGCGCAGCTAAAAACAGATAATGAATTCCCTGAACCAAATCTTGAGCCGCTGAATCTGTTAAATAATACTGCGCCAGTTGATACTGCGAATTGCTATGTCCCTGCCCGGCATTTTGAATGAGTAAGGCCAAGCGCTGCTGTTCAGCGTTCTTCTCTTCTGGATTTGTTTCTGTAGTGGAAGAAAGTTCAGTGATGCGGTACTGGGCATCCAGATTGCCACGGGCTACGGCATGTCGGTACCAGTACAGCGCTTTTTCCGGGTCAGCCATTTGATAGCGTTGCTCCTCATGAATCTGCCCTAGATGATAAGCTGCGTCATCACTGCCCAGATGAAAGGCTTTATCGAGATAACTGATGGCTGTTTCCGTATTTTGCGCATGTCCCAGACCCTGCAAATGCATCAGCCCCATGCCGACATAAGCCTGTGGAATTTCCTGTTGCTGGGCAAGATTCTGGTAAATCTGATAGGCGCGTGCATAATTCGGATGTTCAGGATCTGAACTCAAGCGCGCCGCATGCTTGAGCTGTGCATCAAGCTGCTCAATCCATAGATCATGCTGCACAGCTTTGGCCTGATCACGTTTCACCGGATCCGGACGTTTCCACATCCAGATTCCCAAAGCCCCTATCCCCAAAATCAATACCAGCAAGAACCACATAACTGCTCCAAAACATTATTTTTGTTCTGCAAATGAATCCTTTCATTCTAAACGCCGTCTCAAAAAAAGCACATATCTTGTGCTTTTTATTTTGTAAATCAGGCTTTTGCTCTTTTACTATCCAGCTTCTTCAAGCCTTCTGCCACAGCGACCATGGCAAAGCTTGATGTCACCACCACGGCAGAGCCATAACCACCACAGCGCAAGCCGGCACTGGCACAGACATCGGCACTCGAGAACGGATTATCGATTGAATAGACACAGGTAATGCCGAATTTTTCTTTAGGTTTTTTACAAATACCTTTGCCGCGTAACTGGGCACGCAATTTGGCCAGCATCGGATCCTGTTCGGTTTTAGATAAGTCTGCGACCCGAATTTTCAGGGGATCCAGTTTACCGCCTGCCCCGCCCGACACAATCAAGGGAATCTTGTTAAAGCGACAATGCAGCATCAAGGCAAATTTGGCCTTCACATCATCAATACAGTCGAGAATTAAATCAGGATTACCTGCTAAAATTTCTTTGATATTTTCCGGCGTCAGATAGTCATCAATCAGATTGATCTTGATCCGTGGATTAATGGCATGACAACGCTCGGCCATCACTGCAATTTTTTCATGGCCCAAGGTCGTGCTCATGGCAGGCAATTGACGATTAATATTGGATGCCGCCACCACATCCATATCGACCAAACTCAGCTCGCCCACACCGCTACGTGCCAGCGCTTCTACTGCCCAAGAACCGACACCACCGATGCCAATCACCATCACATGACTTTTTTCATAATGACTGAAGCTGTCTTCTCCATAAATTTTGGCAACACCCGCAAAGCGGCGCTCATATTCATCGTCTTGAAGCAGTTCAGTCATAAGTCATCAATAGCTGTTAAATCACGGCTTATTTTAGCAAAGTCAGCATTTTTTTACTGCTTCTAAAATTTTGATACAAAATCTATCAGCAAAATCAGAAAGATAAATTCAGGAACATTTATAATTGGATAAAATTCATACATAAAACTTTAAATATGGGAGTCAAACACTGTGCTGATCAATGCTCTTTTGGCTCTCAATTTTATCCTGATCACTCTACATTTTTATTTTTACAGTAGCCAAAAACAGAAAAACTATGCGCTGAGTATTTTTATTCGTTTGCTGATTTTAGGCCTATTCGGATATGTGATCCTAGATCGCCATGAAACCCAGACCCATCTGATTTTGGTACTGATATCCTGGGTGATATTTGAACTGATTGAGAGTTTATATCAAAAGAAAAAAGCATCAATCTCATAAAAAAAGAGGCTTGCGCCTCTTTCAATCCATCTAAACTTAGTCTTTATTCATGATAAAGAAATATTGACGATAGTATTTCAGTTCGGCAATTGAATCACGAATGTCATCCATCGCCAGATGCGAAGCATTTTTCTTGAGACCACTCATAATTTCTGGACGCCAGCGTTTTGCCAGCTCTTTCACTGAAGATACATCCAGATTACGGTAATGGAAATACTGCTCCAGCTCAGGCATCAGGCGATGCAAGAAACGGCGATCCTGACAGATCGAGTTGCCACACATCGGGGATGACTTTGGATTGACCCATTTTTTCAGGAATTCAATGGTTTGCTGTTCTGCATCCTGAGCCGTCAGTTTACTGCGACGCACCCGTTCAATCAGACCCGATTGACCATGTTGACGAGTGTTCCACTCATCCATGGCATTTAACAGACGTGCAGGCTGATGCACCGCAAGCACAGGACCTTCTGCCAGAATATTCAAATTGTCATCGGTTACAATCGTCGCAATTTCAATAATTTGGTCATTGTCTGTGTCTAGACCTGTCATTTCAAGGTCAATCCAAATCAGGCGGGTATCAGCGGTGCTGCTCATAAATGTGCAATCTTATTGGGTTTAAAAACAACTATAGTAGCAAATTAATTACATCTTGGGTGTCATTCGGGGGCTGCTTCATGCTATTTTTGCCATCTGATTTACCCGGTTTTTTAGGATATGAATGGCCTTAATACGTAAGCGTCGTCTGACAGAGCAACAACAGCGCCGCATTCAGAAACAACAGAAAACACGTCAAGAAGATCTCGATACCTCCAGTGATCTGGAAGGTTTGGTAGTGCAACACTACGGCCGCCAACTTGAAGTGCAAGCTTTGTCTACTCCTGACATTCACCCTGAAAAACCTGTGGTCGCCGATGGTGAGCCTGAACCTTTCTGGAAAGAAATTGAACTAGGCAGCGTCTGGCGCTGTCATACCCGAACCAATCTGGATTTACTGGTCACGGGTGACCGGGTTAAATGGCAAGCCGATCCGAATACCGGTTTAGGAATTATTACGGCGATTCATCCACGTAAATCCTTATTGACCCGTCCTGACCGCTATCACAAGGTTAAACCGGTAGCGGCCAATATT
The DNA here is from genome assembly GCF_013416975.1 of Acinetobacter sp. YH18001. NCBI lineage: Bacteria > Pseudomonadati > Pseudomonadota > Gammaproteobacteria > Moraxellales > Moraxellaceae > Acinetobacter > Acinetobacter sp. YH18001. The sequence continues at coordinate 53,493 of NZ_VPEU01000001.1, forward strand.
TCACTGATTGTGATTGTGTTTGCACCATTGCCTGAGCCAGCACCGGGCCTGATCGACCGTTATCTGGTGGCCTGTGCCGATGCCGATATTCCTGCGCTTCTAGTGATGAACAAAGCCGATTTGTTAAAAGAGAACGATCCAATTCTGACTCTGCTACAAGAATATCAAGACCTCGGTTATGAAGTAATGCAAACCCAGTCCGATGGTGATCTGACTGTATTGTCCAATCGTCTGGAAAATGAAACGGTGGCTTTTGTCGGTCAATCGGGTGTCGGTAAAAGTACGCTGATCAATGCGATCGTGCCAGATGCAGCCCAGAAAACCAATATTATTTCGGAAAACTCGGCACTCGGTCAGCACACCACCACCTCAACCCGTTTGATCGGTTTTGGTGAAGGTGCTGCCCTGATCGACTCTCCGGGAATTCGTGAATTTGGCCTGTGGCATCTGCCTTTAGATAAGGTACAAATCGGTTTTCCTGAAATTGAAAACCTGCTCGGACACTGTCAGTTCCGGAACTGCACGCATAAGCATGAAAAACAATGTGCTTTACGTCAGGCCGCGAGTGCGGGTGAAATTTTACCGCGCCGACTGGACAGCTATTTGCGTTTAATCGATGAAATCACTGAAGCACAGCAAAAAAATTAATTTTCTTGTGCCTCAACCCTTGAAGCGGTGATTTTGATCACCATATTTATGAGCTATACTCTTGGCAATTTTAAAATTGTAATTAGGTGAATTGTGGAACGTTGGTTCGAGTTTATGGGGAATCACCCCTTCTTATTTGGAACACTCGCGGTATTGGTAGTTTTGTTCTTCATTATCGAAGGTCAACGTAACGGTCGTAAAATTTCTCCGCAGTCGCTGGGAATTTTAGTCAAAGCAAAAAATGCCATGCTGATTGATTTACGGGATGCCAAAGACTTCCGTGAAGGTCATATCAGCGGCAGCCGTAACATTCCATATAGCCAGATTACAAAGCATGTTGAAGAGCTGAAAGCATCTGATCGCCCTTTGGTGTTCATTTGCAACCTTGGACAGGTGGCTGGTACTGCGCTACAACAAGTGGGTCATGCCGATGCATACCGTCTTGATGGCGGCATCAGCAACTGGAAAGCCCAAGGTTTACCTTTGGTGAAAAGCAAATAATCCACGAACAGGAGATTGATCATGGCTGACGTTATTGTTTATTCAACGACTGTGTGTCCTTATTGCGTGCGTGCAAAACAGTTGCTTGAGCGTAAAGGTGTCGCATATAAAGAAATTAATCTATCTCAAGAAGCACCTGAAGTACGTCTTGAATTGATGCAGCGTACCAATCACCGCACTGTGCCACAAATTTTTATTAAGGATCAATTCATCGGTGGTTTCGACCAGCTTTATGCTTTAGAGCGTGAAGGCAAACTTGATGAATTACTGGCTTAATTCTACTAAAATCATCACTTTATATTAAGGATCAAAGAATGAGTGAAGAACAACAAGCTCAACCACAATTGGCATTAGAGCGTATTTACACCAAAGATATTTCTTTTGAGGTTCCTGGGGCACAAGTTTTTACCAAGCAATGGCAACCTGAGCTCAACATCAATCTTTCTTCTTCTGCAGAAAAAATTGATGAGACTCATTTTGAAGTGGCTTTAAAAGTCGTTGTTCAAGCGACCAATGAAGGTGATACTGCTTTTATCGTCGACGTGACTCAAGCCGGTATCTTCTTGGTAGATGGCGTTGAAGAAGAGCGTCTTCCATACATCCTGGGCGCATACTGCCCGAACATTCTGTTCCCGTTCCTGCGTGAAGCAGTGAATGATATGGTGACTAAAGGTAGCTTCCCACAGTTGCTGCTTACCCCAATCAACTTCGATGCTGAATTTGAAGCCAATATGCAACGTGCACAAACTGCCGCTGTAGATGGTCAGGCTTAATCGCTGTCCTGCAAATCTAAAAAAGACCGCTTATGCGGTCTTTTTTATGGCCTTGAGTGAACTCCCCCTTTATCAAAGGGGGAATGAGGGGATTTTGCTCATTCACTCTTTTTTTTAAGAAAGGGTTTAGCGAGATTAAAGAAAAATAATCCCTCCTAACCTTCCTTTAAAAAAGGGAGGAACTCTCCCTCCCACGGCAGAGAATAGACTTTTATTCCGCATCCGCCATTAAATCAGCGCTCATACCCACGGTATTGAAACCGGCATCGACATACAGGATTTCACCGGTAATGCCATTGGCCCATGGCGAGCACAGGAATAATGCTGCATTGCCGACATCTTCAATCGTTACATTACGTTTTAATGGCGCAACTTTTTCATTTAAGTCGAGCATTTTACGGAATGATTTAATGCCTGAAGCAGCCAGAGTACGGATTGGACCCGCAGAGATGGCATTGACACGAATACCTTCCTGACCCAAGCTCGAAGCTAAATAACGAACACCGGCTTCTAAAGAGGCTTTGGCCATACCCATCACGTTATAGTTCGGCATTACGCGCTCAGAACCTTGATAAGTTAGCGTTAACAGGCAGCCTTGACGAACTTGTAGCAAAGGCTTTGCCGCACGTGCCATCGCGATAAAGCTATAGGCACTGATGTCATGTGCAATATTGAAACCTTCGCGGTCTGTGATTTCGGTAAAGTCGCCATCCAAAGTATGCGCCGGTGCGAAACCGATAGAATGCACTACGCCATCCAGACCATCCCAGTGTTTCGCCAGCTCAGCAAATGCATTATCAATATCAGCATCTACCGCCACATCACAAGGAAAAACCAGTTTTGAACCAAACTGTTCAGCAAAGTCATCTACCCGCTTTTTCAGCTTTTCATTTGGATAAGTAAAAGCCAATTCAGCACCTTCACGATGTAATGCCTGAGCAATACCAAAAGCAATGGATAATTTACTCGCAATACCCGCGATCAAGAAGCGCTTACCCGCCAAAAGTCCTTGTGCCATGTGAATCTCACCTAAAATAATATATATGCATGATGCCAAGTCTGAGGCATTTTAGAAATTGCATAATGCATCTTTTTTTAACAGATACCCAATTACAGCAGATACAGTCAGGCAATAAAAACCGGCATTATTCATCGGCCAAATTCAAAACCTGATGGGTATTCTGCCAGAGTTGCTGTGCCAATTTGGCTTGATCTTGCCCTAAGCTTTGTGCCAAACCTTCCAGAACATAGGGCAGATTTGCCGGGGTATTTCGGGTTCTATGCTCAGTCGAACATTGACAACATAACGGCGTCATATCCGGACAATCGGTTTCCAGTACCAGATGTTCTGCACCGACTGCCTGTACCACCTGATGCAGTTTTCTGGCATTCGGATTGGTAATCTGACCAGTAACACCAAGCTTAAACCCCAACTTGACAAAAGCCTTGGCTTCCTCGACACCTCCGCCAAAGGCATGTGCGATTCCACCCTGTTTAAACTGATGCTGTTTTAAAATTTGTAAAACTTCTGCATGTGATTTACGGATATGCAGCAAAATCGGCTTATCAAATTGTTGTGCCAGTTCAATTTGTGCAGCGAAAAAATCTTGCTGCTTTTGAAAAATTTCAGGTTGTTTATGCTGCTTTAAAAATGTGTCGAGACCGATTTCACCAATGGCAATGCATTGTTCATTTCTAAGTAGCTGCTCCAGATCATATAAATGTTCAGCCTGATGCTGTTCAATATAAAACGGATGCAAGCCGGGTGCCAAGTGGCTATGCGGTGCATTTTCCAACCCGTTGATAAAATGGTGGGTTTTTAACAAATCCTGAAAGCGGTTTTGCAAAAAGCCAATTAGAACCAGATGTTCCACACCTACCGCTTTGGCCGCATAGGCCAGATGTTCCCGATCAGGATCAAAATCGGGAACATCAAAATGGGTATGCGTATCGAACAGTTTTAACTTCATTCGGCTTTAGATGCTAACGCTGGCTGTGCCTCAGAGGCTGCTGTTTCAGCTTGCGGCAGATATTGCGGTTTTAGCACGCCTTGTAGCTGCGCATAAGGAATCATTAAGCGCGGCAAACCCACCACATAAGGTCCGATTTCATATTCGGCATATTGTAAGATCAAACCTTCTTTGGCCAGATAAAAATTATCGGTCAGTGTGAACTTCCAGGCCTGTTCATATTCAGCGACATCTTTTGCCAGCTTGGACTCCATGACCCAGACTTTAAAAGCCTCATATGCCTGTGCTTCAAGTTTGGCTTTTTGCTTCTCTGCAATAATGTCATCCAGCTTGACCAGTGTTTGCTGTTCAAGATCAAAATTATAATAGCGCTGTGCAGATGCCCCGTGCGCACCTCCCAGATAATGGCTACTGTTTAGTACCACAGTCGCCAATGGATCACCCGAATTCAGAATCTTGGGCTTAATCATCAGGCTAATGCTATGACTGGCACTCAGTGCTTTGAGCTCCTTATCCAGATTCAAGAAGGTCTGCATAGAGGGCTGAATTTGCTGCTCAAGCTGCTGTTTTGGTGTAGTGACCGTCGATAAGGCTGTTTTTGGTTCAGAAGCAGCCACTTCGGCTTCACTGGCAGCAGTGGCTTTTGCCGGCTCAATCGCATCGACAGACAGGATATTTTTTAACTGTTGCAAAATCTGCTGATCGATCCATTCATCAATAAAGCGCTGATTACTGTTCAGGCGTTCAATCGAAATTTCCGGACAGTTTTTACCCTCACACTCTGGAATCACCAGCTTGAGTTTTTCGGTATCACCACTAAGTTTCAGGACTTCTGGCTCGGTTTGTACCACTTCAGGAGAAGTCGGCTCTTTCGGCTCATTGCTCTTCGGCTGACATGCACTCAGTAAAACTGCGGATGCCAGTATCGATAGACAAAAAATATTCTTATATTTTGGCATTCATTACCCTTTTCAAAACGTGTAATTAATCCTGAGAGGATTACGACCTTTAGAACATATTCCGATAGACTTCGGCTTTCAAGACCTGTTGTGTTTGTTCTTTTGTTAAATAGATATCCAGTTGTTTGGCATCTTTGCTAATGTCATGACTACGATAATGCAGACCAATCCCTTCCTGATCGAAGAACCACTCAGCCTGCCCCCAATACAGTTTTTTCGGTGCTTGCTGCTGAACCTCGTGATTATTGTCTTTTAACCATTTTTCATAAGCGGTTTGAATGATCTGATCCATTAACAACTGTTGTTTGGGATCGATAATATCCAGTGGGGTCAGCATTTTTTGCTGTTGACGATCGACTACAAAAAAATAATAGCGCTCATACACACTGATATTTTCCTGTTTACTATCAATACCAATTTGCAGCAAGACATATTGATTACGCTGATAGGGAATGCGGGTATACAGCGATAATTCATAAGCCTGATTGAGCTGGAGTTGAGCCTGCCAGGCATCCGATTTTTTCACATAGGCATTCATTGCCTGTTGTAAACTCATATCCTGTTTTAAGCCAATTTGATCCTGAATTACCTTGGCCTGCTGTTTTTCGATCCAGTGATTCATCCAGGGATCAGCCGTATATAAAGTCTGGATATCGACATTGATACAGTTTTTGATTTCACAAAATGGCAAGGCGATCTTGGCCGGTTGTTCTTGAATATTCAGGTAAGGCAAAATACTGGCACTTTGCTTAACTGGTGTTGTTTTTCCATCCGGCTGGTCAAGTTCCGGTTCTTTTTCGCTTTTATCACAGCCACTCAGGACAAGAGTTAAACCAATGACAGCACCGAGGGCGGCTTCCTTGCTGAACTTCATTTTTAAACAATCTATCAGGTTATGAATAGTTTAAATGTAACATAAAACAAAACAGCTTCCGGAGAAGCTGTTTGATATTTTTAGACGATATTTGAATGCCTGAAAGTTTAGTGTTCGCGCGTATTATGGAACACGATGTCCGGATAACGTTCTTGCATGAGCTGTAAATTCACTCGGCTTGGCGCAAGATAAGTCAAGTGACCACCGCCATCGACTGACAACTGGTCGTGGGCTTTTTTCTTAAATTCGTTAAATTTTTTCTCGTCATCACAAGACACCCAACGAACAGTATTGATGTTCACGGGTTCGTAAACACAGTCAACTTTATATTCTTCTTTCAAACGATACGCCACCACTTCAAACTGAAGTACGCCCACTGCACCCACGATCAGGTCATTATTATGCTGTGGCATAAATACCTGTGTTGCACCTTCTTCAGACAACTCTTTCAGGCCCTTTTGCAACTGTTTCGATTTCAAAGGATCTTTTAAGCGTACACGGCGGAACATTTCTGGTGCAAAGTGCGGAATACCTGTGAACTGTAGCTTTTCACCTGAAGTAAAGGTATCACCAATCTGAATGGTGCCGTGGTTATGCAGTCCGATAATATCGCCCGGCCACGCTTCTTCCAGATGCTGGCGGTCACCGGCCAGGAAGGTTAAGGCATCACTAATCCGCACATCTTTATCCAGACGTACATGCTTCATTTTCAGGCCTTTTTCATATTTACCTGAACAAATTCGCATGAATGCAATACGGTCACGATGTTTCGGGTCCATATTGGCCTGAATTTTAAAGACAAAACCGCTAAAGCCTTCTTCATCAGCTTCGACAACACGAGCCTGAGTAGGATGGGCCTTCGGCGGCGGTGCATATTGACTGAAGGCATCCAGCACATGGTCAACCCCAAAGTTACCTAAGGCTGTACCGAACAATACCGGCGTTTGACGGCCTGCCAGAAATTCTTCACGATCCAATGGCTCATTGGCCATTTGCACCAGTTCAAGTGATTCTTCAAATGCAGCCCACGCCAGCTCACCAACTTTCTCACGAAGATCCGGATAGTCATAACCATCACGTATTTCGATTGTAGGAATGGTTGAACCAAAACCGGTTTTGTAAATGTAGAATTTTTCTTCGATTAAATTAAATACACCGGCAAAATCACGCCCCGTACCCAATGGCCAGGTGATCGGAACACATTTAATTTTCAGAACGTTTTCGATTTCATCCAGAAGCTCGAGTGGCTCACGGATTTCACGGTCCATTTTGTTAACAAAAGAAATAATCGGTGTATCGCGCATACGACACACGTCCATCAATTTAATGGTCCGGTCTTCTACCCCTTTTGCACCATCAATCACCATTAATGCCGAGTCAACGGCGGTTAAGGTACGATAGGTATCTTCCGAGAAATCTTCATGTCCCGGGGTATCGAGCAGGTTGATCATCTTGTCTTTGAACGGGAACTGCATCACCGAGGTCGTGATCGAGATGCCACGTTCTTTTTCCATTTCCATCCAGTCTGATGTAGCGGCCCGGTCAGACTTACGGCTTTTCACCATACCTGCAACCTGAATCGCCTGCCCCCATAACAGCAGCTTTTCTGTCATGGTGGTTTTACCGGCATCGGGGTGGGAAATAATGGCGAATGTACGTCGCTGAGCGACCTGCGCCGCTAACTCATCTTTAAAACTCATGGAAAATACCTACTGCAGAACCGCAGTGCTCAAGATCAAAAACGATCAATATGAAAATTGGCAATATTGTAGCAGATTTCTAAAGCCAATAAGTATGCCCACGGCTGAAGGAAATGACAGTATTTATAAGATCTACACTTGCTGACTGCTGGATTTTTCAGCCCAGATTGAGTCGGAAATAATACGGTTATGAAGCTTAAATATGGGAGTTTGTGTCATTCAACTGGCCTGCTGAATAACGCTAAATATAGGTCCACCGTACTCTTTAGTACCGCATTAGTAGCGTATAAAAATTCAAATTAAGACAGAAAATCCTGTATTTCCAATGACTCGACTGGCATCGGCTTTGCCAGCAAATAACCTTGTAATTGCTGACAACCGAGTCGAGTCAAAATATCTGCTTGCAGCGTGGTTTCTATACCTTCAGCCGTTACTTTTAAACCCAGTTTAATCGCCAGCCGAATAATGCTTTCCAGAATCATTTCTTCTTTAGAGCCGACGCTAAGATCCTGAATAAACTCTTTATCAATTTTCAGTTCATCCACGGGCAGATTTTTTAGATATAAAAAGCTGGAATGTCCGGTTCCAAAATCATCAATCGCCAGCTGGATGCCGATATTACGTAATTGTTCAAGGGTACGAATACTGGCATCGATATAATGCATGGCGGTCGATTCAGTAATCTCGATCATCAAATGCTGCGGATTGATCTTATAGCGTTTAAACAGGTTTTGCAGATTAGCTAATAGATGCTTATGCTCAAACTGCACCGCAGACAAATTCACGGCAATCGGGAAAAAGTCGGTATTATTTTTTTCCCAGAGTTGGATCTGTTTGCAAGCCTGCTCCAGTGCCCAATAGCCCATCTGAATAATAAGCCCAGTTTTCTCAGCGCCATGAATAAACATATTGGGACCCAGCAACCCATGTAACGGATGCTGCCAGCGAATCAGGGCTTCTACCCCACAAATTTTTCGCTCACTGGTAAATTTGGGCTGATAAAACAGTACAAATTGCTGATCTTCAACTGCTTTATACAGATCATTAATCAGTTTGCTCTGGCTCTTGGATTCATGCTGATCAGAAGAAAAATTAAAGACTGAATAGGTATTGCGGCCCTGATATTTAGAACTGAGCATTGCTGCATCGGCATTCACCAGTAAATCTTGCAGATTCTTGCCATGCTCCGGATACATCGCGATTCCAATACTGCCCGAAATATTAATGGTTTTGCCATCAATAAGGAAGCTGTCCTGAATCAGATTTAGAATCTGCTCTGACATTTCTGAAGCTTTGCTGACGGACGTATTTTCCAGCACCATCAGGAACTCATCGCCGCCAATTCTGAGCAGCTTGGAACGGTCACCCCATAACTGATGAATACGCGCAGTCAGTTGAATCAGCAACTGGTCTCCGACCTGATGACCAAACACATCATTCACCGCCTTAAAACGATCCAGATCAATATATAAAAAGGCAATTTCCTGCTGATGTTGTTGCTTGGAAAACAAGATATCTGCGTATTCAGCCAGGTATAAACGGTTGGGTAATTTGGTGAGATTATCCTGGATATTTTGATTTTCGAGCTCTTTATTGGCCCATCGCAGTTGGCGATTCCGAGATGCCAGGCGCAATTCCGAGAGAACCAGACGAATCATGGCAATCAGTAACAGAGCACTGATTAACACAACCGCGAACCACAGATCATAAGTCGCATGTGAAGATTCTGTGATTGGCGTAATCTCTGTTCTCTCAAAGTTGGCCCTAAGACTACTTGTATAGTGCATGGCTGAGACCCCGAGACTCATCACCACGATCGCGAGAGCCACTCGGGAAAATGACCAGATGCTTTGGATCATTAACCAGAGGGTAAAAATAGAAGCCGTAAAGACACTCAAATAAGAGAGCAACATCCAGCTGAAATCAAAATGATAGGCATGACTTAAATGAATCGCTGTCATCCCAATGAAATGGATCGACCAGATCAACAGCCCCAGTAATGCGGCCGTTACAAATAGCATGAGTGTTGCAAATTTTCTTCGCGACTCACGCCACCATATTTTTTGAATCGGCATCAAAAAATAGCCAGCGACGAAAGCAAAGAGAGTTGACCCGATGACCAGACTGATATCATGCTGAATAGGGATCATATAAAATGTTCCGTATTGGTCATCATTGTTATTATTCCCCTCACGTGTATTTCTATTTCCACCTGTTCAAGTTTAAAGCCGTCAGAATCGTAAAGTTGACAATCAATGCACATGTGTCGCTGTGCAAAGCCTCTGGTTTTAAATAAAATTAGAATTTATATTTCTTTAATTCAGTGTCGAGAACAGATTCTGAAATCATGATGAGCATCAGCATAAAATATGACTTCTATCTTATGAGTCTTGAAAATTTTAGCAAATGTTTAAATCTATTTTTCCAGTTTATTTATTCGACCACCGTCACAATTTTTTTCTTTTTATTTAGACAGCTAGCAATTCATGTGAAAAATTTATTCTGATTTTTAAATAGCCGGATATCATAAAAAAATAGCCTGTCGAAACAGGCTATTTTTTTAGATCCTTAGATACTTAAATGGACATGCTTAAAAGTTACTGTTTGGCCTGTAACTTAGCATAATCCAGCAACACATGCGCAGCTTCGATCACAAAGGCTTCTTCTTCAGGAAGCGCCGGACGCTCTTTGGCTTTCATTTTGGCACGGGTTTCAATCAGTGCATCCATTGAAGCCTGATAAGTTTCCCAGTTCGGATAAGGTTTAAGACCTGTAGCCATACGGCGGGTATTTTCTGCCTCCAGCGTTTTTTGCTCCATGGCAATCAACTCTGCTTTACGCTGTTGCAAGTCCAGTACCTGACGCTTTTCTTCCTCGGCTTTTTTCATCACCGCCTTACGCTGTTCCAGATACTTGAACTGAGAATCCAGCACGACCCGTTGCTGAGAAAGTTTAGCCAATTCAGGTACATATTTCTGTACTGCACCTTCACGTTTAAACGGTGCGGTTGGAATGGTATCCCACTGCAAGGCATTTTTAGCCTTACGCTCACCAAATTCTTCGTTATAAATATCGACCAGTTTAATGTCTGGCACAACCCCTTTATTCTGGGTACTACCACCAGTCACCCGGTAGAATTTACGCTGTGTCAGTGTCGCCTGACCATGGGCCAAGCTATCCAGTTGCACCTGCGCCGTACCCTTACCAGTGGTGGTACTGCCGATCACAATCCCGCGTTCATAATCCTGAATCGCTGCGGAGTAAATTTCGCTGGCCGAGGCAGAGGCCAGATTGATCATTACTGCCAAAGGACCCGCATAGGTTTGTGTACCGCCATCATCATCTTCAAAGACGCTAACATTGCCATTACCATCACGAATCTGTACCACTGGGCCAGATTTAATCACCTGCCCCAACATACGTGCCACCTCTTCCAGTGAGCCACCCGGGTTATTACGCAAATCGACAATAATTCCGGCAACATTTTTGGCCGCCAGTTCTTTTAAAGCCTTATTGGTATCTTCAGAGACTGAACGATAATCTGTACCGGCACGACGTGCACGATAGTTCAGGTAGAACGACGGGATTTCAATCACACCATATTGATATTTCTTGCCATCGCGCTGAATGTCGACAACACGCGTACGCACACCGGCATCTTCTTCCTGAATCACATCACGGGTAATGGTCACGTTACGTGCCTGCCCCATGGTCGCGCCTGCACCGAGTAAACGTAGAGTGACTTTAGTGCCACGCTTGCCGCGAATCAGACCGACAATTTCATTGCTTGGCCAGCCAATCACATCGACCATCTGTTCGCCATCCTGGGCTACACCAATGATGCGATCACCCGATTTCACCTGACCGGATTTACTCGCAGGACCACCTTCGACAATGGTTTCAATCTTGGTGTAATCTTCATTGCCACGTTCAGGACGAATCGAGACCCCGACCCCTTCGAGCTGCAAAGTGGTCTGACGATTCAGCTCCATCGCATCTACAGGCGGGAAATAATTACTATGCGGATCATAGGTCAGCATCATCGCATTCAAGGTCTTGTCGAGCACATCATCACTCTTGATCCGGCTGACACGTTCCAGCTGACGGGTATAACGCTTGGTCAAGGTTTGTGCAGGCGTCAGATCTTCAGGTCCGGTAAGGTCTTGTCCATTGGCCAGTTCTGGATTGGCCTTCAGTGCTTTCTGTTTGGCCTGTTCTTCTTCTTTACTGATGGTCAGATTGATCAGCTGGGACACCAGCATTTTTGACCAGTGCGCGCGCTGTTCAGCCTCAGTTTTAAAGAATGGCGCTTTTTCACGATCAGTTTCGATATAGACATTTGGCTGATTCAGATTCTGTGGTTTCTTCAGCTCATTCAACATATAGGTGTAAAACTGGGTCAGGCGCTGACGATATTGCGCATGGATTTCATAAGGACCCGACAAATTGCCAGCTTTCAGGTGAGCACCAAAATTGGCCCCATAACGTTTCTTGTAATTTTCAACTTCTGGTGCCAGAAATAAGCTATGTTCCGGATCCAGACTATCGATATAGAAATCGAAAATACGCTGCGAAGTCTGGGCATCCAGACGCATATTCAAATAGTGCTGACGATCCACCAGCGTCGCCAGTTGACGTGATACCAATGCCTGTTCCTGAGATGGCTGAATGGCTTTGCTGACCACTTCTGCACTATTGGCTGCAATCGCATCATTCACGACATGGGTAAAAAAGAAGCCACCTGTCGCAATCGCAACGGCGCAAGCTATCGTTTGAAATTTCATAAATAATTCGTACTTCCTTGGCCTAGAGACCAATGTGACCGTGTTGCTTTTCGACCAGAATTTAAAGTATTCAGCATCTTAAACAACTTAATATGTTTATGTCGTGTAGTTTTATCATATTCTGTGCTGACAAAGTGTAGCAAATCATTGCAGAAATCAGGTATTGTTTCCCGGAAAAATTCTAAAACGGATTCCGCATATGATTGGCGCATTGATGCTCGACATCGCAGGCACAACCCTGACTCAAGAAGATATTGAACTATTCGGTGCGCCGCAAGTCGGTGGAGTCATTTTATTTGGACGTAACATCGAATCTGCGGCTCAAGTCCGTGCCTTAACCGATCACATGCGCCAGATTCGTCCTGATATTTTGATTGCAGTCGATCAGGAAGGTGGACGTGTGCAGCGCTTAAGACAGGGCTTTACCCTGCTCCCTGCGATGGGGAAATTTGGCGAACTGTATGCTCATGATTCGCAGCGTGCTTTAGATTTGGCCGAAAAATGCGGCTGGCTGATGGCGATTGAAGTACTGGCTGTCGGGATTGATTTCAGTTTTGCGCCGGTGCTGGATTTAAACGACATCAGTGATGTGATTGGTGACCGAAGCTTTGCCAGAAATATTTCAGATATTATTCCACTGGCCAGCGCATTTTTAAAAGGGATGAAACGTGCAGGAATGGCGTCAACTGGGAAACATTTCCCGGGTCATGGTTCAGTCAAAGCGGATTCACATGTTGCCGCAGCCATTGATATGCGCAGCTATGAAGACATTCAGCAAAAAGACATGCAGACCTTTATCCAGTTACAGCCGCAACTCGATGCTTTAATGCCAGCGCATGTGATTTATAGTCAGGTAGATCCCAATCCGGCCGGATTCTCGGAATTCTGGATTCAGAAAGTTTTGCGTCAGCAACTCGGTTTTGACGGCGTTCTGTTCTCGGATGATTTAAGCATGCAGGCCGCCTGTGTGGCAGGCGGTGCCGATGCCCGAATTCAGGCCGCACTGAAAGCCGGGTGTGATATGGGGCTGGTCTGTAATGATCGTGCAGCACAATGTATTGCACTGGAAGGCATTGCCGACCTGCCGTTGCCAAATCAGGAACGTTTAGAACGTATGCGCGGTCAAATTCCAGCGATTCAAATTGGCACTGAACTGGATCTGGGTGATGAATGGCGCAAGATTCGTGATGAAATACTGGTATTCAAGCAGCAGACTAGCTGAAACTTTTTAAATCCAATCAAGATGATAAAGGAACACGACAAAGTGTTCCTTTTTTATTATGATGTTAAAAGGCGTTACTTCTGTAGCACCCAACTAAAATAACAATAAGGTCAGAACCCTATGCCAAAATCACTTTCGCAGCATCGCCATATTTCTTTTACAGCACATTATACCGGCTATATCTGGTATCAAATGGGGATCTCACATCCGGTCTTTGCCACGACTAAAGGCAAGTTTCTGGCCACACTGCTACATCCACTCGAAGTATGGGCAGAACGCTCTGTGGGTGGCAGTATGCGTACCACACTCAAGCAGCGTCATCAGATGATTGATGAACATCTGTGTCAGTTGATCGAGCAACATCCACAACTTCAGATTCTTGAAATTGCCTGCGGTTTGTCTCCACGTAGCTGGAATTTCAGGCAAAAATTTCCCGAGATTGATTATCGCGAACTGGATCTTCCCGACATGGCCAGAATCAAGACCCAAGCCTTGCAGCAGATTGATCAGCAGGCTCCCGAAGTGCTCACTGCAGATATTTTTAGTGAAGAGTTGGACTGTATCTTTCAGATGTTTGATCCCGACCAACCTTTGGTGGTAATTAATGAGGGGCTGATTAATTACTTTGATCAACGCATGTTGCGTATTCTGTTGCAAGGTATTGCAGAGAATGCACGACATTTTCCAGCCTTGCATTACCTTAGCGACATTTACCCGGAACCCGTCAAAAATAAATTGGCGAATTTTATTTGGAGCTGTAGCCGTCTGCTTAAATTCATGTCACGCAGTGCATTTACCTTTCATTTTAAAACCCCCCAAGAATTACAGCACTTTTTTCAAGATGCCGGTTTCAATCAGGTTGAGGTACAACAACCGCAACGTTATTTTGCCGAGCCTCGTCAGCAAAATCTGACACCGGAGCAGGATGAACATCTCGGTGATCTGGTCTGGATGATTCATGCAGTGAAAAAAAACAGCGTTAAATGACGCTGTTTTTTTATTAAGCCCCGATTAAATCACTGCATCGAAAGCGTCTTCTTGCTGAAGGATTTTCTGTTGTTGCACAAAAGCCAATAAACGTTCTGCCACTTCAAAACTGCCATGTTTAAACAGGGCCCGCACTTGAGTCTCATCCTGTTCAAAGATCAGACATTCGATCTTGAACTCGCCGTTTTCATCTTCCAGATGCAAGGCCAGATCACGCGGATAAGCTGCGGCACACTCTGTCTGTCCTGCGTCTAACTCCAGCAATACTCCAAAGAAATTCATGTCGATAATTTCTACATTCAACAGCAGATCCGAATGACGATGACTCAAATAACGTTGTGGCTGTTGCACACAAATCCGTTCTTCACCGCGCCGTTCAATCTGCTGCATCTGTTCACGGCTAAACGGAATAATTCCCGGCAACTGCTCGACTGCTTCATCACGCAAGAAGGTGGCAAACAGATGCATAGTTTCTTTCCTGCGCTGCAACTGAGGCACATGGTCAGCACCGGCAATTTGTACATACTGCATATTTGGACATTGCAGGGCAAAATTGGCATTCTCATGTGGCAAGGTAAAACTGTCATATTGACCACAGGCCACCAGAACCTTGCACTGTGGAATCGGCACGTGGGTCAGACGCAATAGACGGTTGCAGTTAATATCATAACGCTCTTGTTCGGTCACCGTGAATTCTGACATCTGCTTGAAGAATAAGCGCTTTGCTGTTGGTGACATGCGGGTTTCTTTGAGACGGGCATGATTGACCAGATATAAAATGACCGCCTGACCAAATTCATCCATGCGCTGTTCTTTCATCAGATGCAAGGATTCTTCCAATAGCATGCGCCAGCTTTTGCGGGTTTTCTGCATTACGCCCATCAGGATCATCCGATCCACCAGTTCAGGGCGCTGGTCTGCCAGACAGGAGGCGACTACTGAGCCTAAGGACATGCCTAAAATTGAAACTTGAGGAAGTTGCATCTGCTCCAGCCATTGCCCCAGCATGGCAGCAAGGTCTTCAAGCTCCAGAGTTCCAGCCGACAGACCAGTATCCACATTGCTGATCTGCTGGTTGGCTCCCATCGAAGGCAAGTCAATCAGAATGATCGGGCCGGCAGCGAAGAGCTGTTCGACACAATATTTATAGGAATTAAAATTCTGGAAGGCGCCCCCAATGATCACCATCGGCCTGAGATGCAAGGTATCCGGACGGGCAATCGCCATATATTCGATTTTCCAGCCATCCATCCAGGTGCTTCGTGCTGGCTGCTTAAAACTGTGCTTATCATAAAGATCAAAAAAACCATAATGGCTTTGCGAATCCAATACATGGGCATCCATGTGGATAATGGAATTCATTTTCCTTTTCCTCCGTCCTTGCCTTATTTTTATTGTGCAAGTCATGATTAACAGATCTTATGCTTCAGACACATTCCGATGAGCCTGAACACGCATCCTGCTCTTTAATAATTATATATGACTTCAATGTCGCTTATTTCATTCTATACAGAGCGGCTTTTCACAAGCAACCGCTTCAGCGACCACTTATCTGCTTTTAAACAGAAAACAATTTCAAAATGTTTAGAAGTCCGCGAAAACGGATGATTTTTAACAGATGGGCTTCATTGTCCGGCAGCAGACTGTTAATATCGAAGTGAAATTTCTAAGTGATCAAAGCGCTATGCAAGAGTCTATTGAACAATATATGCAAACAGTAGGACAGCAGGCACGCCAGGCTTCTCGCATTTTGGCTCGTGCGTCCACCCAAACCAAAAACAACGCACTATCGGCTATTTATACGGCTTTGGAAAATAGCCAGCCGGCTATTTTGGCTGCCAACCAGAAAGATATGACCAAAGCGCATAATAACAATCTGGACAGTGCCCTGCTTGATCGCTTAGAACTCAACCCCGCACGCTTTAAAGGTATGTTAGAAGGCCTGAAAGATGTGATTGGCCTGAAAGATCCGATTGGTGAAATTAGCGATATGGCTTATCGCCCATCTGGCATTCAACTGGGCAAGATGCGTGTACCTTTGGGTGTGGTCGGCATGATTTATGAATCACGTCCCAACGTGACCCTGGAAGCGGCTTCACTGGCGCTGAAATCAGGCAATGCGATTATTTTACGTGGCGGTTCAGAAGCACTGGAATCCAATCAGGCGATTGCCGCGGCAATTCAACATGCGCTGAAAATTTCCGGCCTGCCAGAATCAGCAGTACAAGTGATCAATACCGTTGATCGTGCTGCAGTCGGCCAGCTCATTACCATGACCGAATATGTCGATGTGATTGTACCTCGTGGCGGCAAGAGCCTGATCGAGCGCATTACTGAAGAAGCTCGTGTCCCGGTGATCAAACATTTGGATGGTAATTGCCATATCTATGTGGAAGCACAGGCGGATCTGTTAAAAGCCTTACCCATTGCTTTAAATGCCAAAACCCATCGCTATGGCGTGTGTAATGCCATGGAAACTTTGCTAGTCGATGAAAAAGTCGCTGAAGAGTTCTTGCCCCGCATCGCAGAACTTTATCAGGAGAAAAAAGTAGAGCTCCGTGGTTGCAAAGAAACCCAGCGCATTCTTGCTGATGCAGTGATTGCGGCCACTGAAGAAGACTGGTATACCGAATATCTGGGCCCAATTCTGGCCATCAAAGTGGTTTCTGGCATAGAAGAAGCGATTGAACATATTAATCAGTATGGCTCACATCATACCGATTCGATCATTACTGAAAATTACAGTCTGGCACGTGAATTTTTGGCCGGTGTCGATTCGAGTTCGGTGATGATCAATGCCTCGACCCGCTTTGCTGATGGTTTTGAATATGGCTTAGGCGCGGAAATCGGAATTTCAACCGATAAAATTCATGCCCGTGGTCCGGTTGGTCTTGAAGGCCTGACCTCACAAAAATGGATCGTATTTGGTGATGGTCAGATTCGCCAATAACTATTTCAGATGATCACTTTAAAAATCAGCTTTGTTCACAAGGCTGATTTTTTATGGATATAAAAATTAAAACCGAAATGGATCAGAACCTTTGGGTCATTTTATTGATGAATCTCTGTATAGAATTGTATGTATAAGTCATATTTGCTGTTTTAGGCACTAAACTGAAAGCAATCTGTTCCAGTACGACATTGAAAATAGAATTTGGCAGCTTTATTGATTATATTTTCAGCATTATTTTATTTATAAATGAAAACTATGAACTGATAAATTTTAGTTATTATTGTCAGCCTGGTCGATAATGCTTAAGTCTAATCTGCTAAAGTCTATCTAGGACAGAAAAAAAACAAATGTTAAAACATCAATATTGATTCAGCTTAGTGCCTTTTTGCTGATCACTGGATCAAGTCAATGGACGAGAATTTTAATTAAAAATCGGGTAATCAATCGTGTCTAAATCAGTATTAGTTATTAATTGTGGCTCTTCTTCAATCAAGTTTGCATTACTTCTTGAGGAACAGAACTTCCGTATTCATGGTTTAGCTGAGAATTTAGGCACAGAGAATGCTCGTATCAAAGGCGTGACTGTCGGTAACGAACCGGTCGATATCCATATTCCTTTTGCCGACCATAAAAAAGCCCTTGAAGTTGGTTTGGAGCGTCTGGCTAACTATCGCCCAGATGCGATTGGTCACCGTGTGGTACATGGTGGCAGCCTGACCAAAGCAGAATTGATCAATGATGAAATTATTGAAAAGATTCGTGAAGCAACGCCGCTTGCGCCCTTACACAATCCGGCACATCTGATTGGCATTGAAGCCACCAAACGCTTGTTCCCAGACTTACCGCAAATAGCAGTATTTGATACCGCATTCCATCAAAGCATGCCAGCACATGCATATCGCTATGCCCTGCCAAAATTCTTATATACAGCCCATGGTGTGCGTCGTTATGGTTTCCACGGCACCAGCCATGCTTATGTTTCAGACCGTGGTTCTGAACTGGCAGGTAGCCTGAAACAAGGCGGCTGGTTAACAGCACATCTCGGTAATGGCAGCTCGACCTGTGCCGTGTGGAATGGGAAAAGTGTAGATACGTCAATGGGCTTAACCCCGCTTGAAGGTATTGTCATGGGCACCCGCAGTGGCGATGTCGACCCAAGCCTGCACAGCTTCCTGGCAAAGAACCTGGGTTGGGATATCTATAAAATTGACAAGATGCTGAATAGCCAGAGCGGTCTGTTGGGTCTGTCTGATTTGTCGAATGACATGCGTACCCTGATTGAAGCATCGGAACAAGGTAATGAAGATGCTGCATTAGCGATTGAAGTATTCTGCTACCGTCTAGCCAAATCTCTGGCAGCACTGAGCTGTGGTCTGCCACGTATTGATGGCTTGTTCTTCACTGGCGGTATTGGCGAAAATTCTGCCTATATCCGTGAAAAAACCATGACTTATCTGCCCCACTTCGGCTTCAACCTGGATAAAAGTGCCAATAATGACCTGAAACGTGGCACTGAAGGCCGTATCGATTCAGGTACAGGTCCACAAATCTGGGTAGTGCCAACAGACGAAGAAGGTCGTATCGCTCAAGAAGTACATAGCGTTGTAGAACTTGAAGTGGAGCAAAAAAACGCAAAAAAGTCTGAAGCTGAGGTAGCGCTTGCATAAGCAAGCAGGGCCACTTTTTAACTGATTTTTATTATTGTGTGACTGACGTAACTTATGAAAACGATTCTATTGGTTCCCACTGGGGAAGGCGTAGGCTTAACTTCTGCATGTTTAGGCCTGATTTATGCACTGGAATGCCAAGGGGTTAAAGCTGGCTTTCTCAAACCTTTTGCTCAGGAATTGAATGAAGTCGAAGACCGTACTACGGCTTTGTATCGTCATATTTCTCAAAGTGAAACTGTTGAACCAATCCGTTATAGCAAAGTCTTGCAGCAGATTAATCTGGGTGAACAGGATGAACTGCTGGAAGAAGCCGTACGTCTGCATCGTCAAATTGCCAGACAACATGACCTGATTATTGTCGAAGGTCTATTGCCAAATGCTCAGGACAGTTTTGCCGATGATCTGAATGCCTCGCTGGCGCAGGCTTTGGATGCCAAAGTGATTGTGGTCAGCAATGCCAATATCCAGCAGCCAGGTCAGACTGCCGATAAAGTTGAAAACCAGATTCGCAACTTTGGTGGCGCCAGTTCAACCCGCCTGTCTGGCATCCTGTTGATGCGAACCAAAGGTCTGCCTGAAGAATCTGCACAGATTCCTGTAACGCTTGATCCGGATTTACGTCTTGCAGAAGAAACCACACAATTTATTCGTGCCATCCAGCAAACCCATCCACATATTGGTTCAGAAAAGTTACCTGTAATTGGACTGGTGCCTTTCAGTAAAACTTTAAGTGTGCCGCGTATATCTGATCTGGCGGCACATATTCAGGCCTACTGGATTAATGAAGGCGAAGCGAAACAGCGCCGTGTCCAGCACAGCAGCCTGATTTCGGCCAATATTGAACATGAATTGCATAAGTTTGTAGCGGGTGAATTGATCATCAGTGCATCTGACCGGATTGATGTGTTATTGGCCAGCAGTCTGGCCAGCAGCAATGGTATTCCTTTGGCTGGCTTGGTGCTAACTGAACATCATCAGCCAAATGATCATGTATTGGAATTTTGCCAGACTGCCATCAAGCAAGGTTTACCGATTTTACATACACCGCTTAGTACCTTTGAAACCGCACAAAAACTGGCAAATCTCAGCAATGAAATTCCAGTGGATGATACCGAACGTGCAGATCAGGTGACACGTTTTGTTTCAAGCCATATCAATCCGGAATGGCTGAATCAAATGTTGAATGGTTCTTATAAGCCACGTCTGTCACCTTCCGCTTTCCGTCATGAACTGGTACAGAAATCGATTGCTGCGAAAAAACGTATTGTACTGCCAGAGGGTGATGAACCACGTACGATACAAGCTGCAGCAATCTGTCAGTCGCGTGGCATTGCACAATGTATTTTATTGGCCAATCCCGAATCTGTTTTAGAAGTGGCAAAAGCTCGTGGTATCGAATTGCCTGAAGATCTGGAAATTCTGGATCCGGATCTGATTCGTGACAACTATATCGACAAGATGGTCGAGCTACGTAAAGGCAAACTCAACGAACTGCAAGCGCGTGAACAGCTGCAAGACACAGTGGTGCTCGGCACCATGATGCTGGCGCTGGATCAGGTTGATGGTCTGGTCTCTGGCGCGGTACATACCACGGCCAATACCGTACGTCCTGCCTTTCAGCTGATCAAGACTGCACCGGATTATTCACTGGTTTCTTCTGTGTTCTTTATGTTGCTGCCAGATGAAGTCTATGTTTATGGCGACTGTGCGATTAATCCTGATCCAGATGCAGAGCAGCTGGCCGAGATTGCGATTCAATCAGCAGATTCTGCCAAAGCCTTTGGCATTGACCCGCGGATTGCCATGATTTCTTACTCTACCGGAACTTCAGGTATGGGTGCCGATGTCGAGAAAGTGGCTGAAGCAACACGAATTGCCAAAGAACGTCGTCCTGACCTGCTGATTGATGGGCCATTACAATATGATGCTGCCTCGGTTGAAAGTGTTGGCCGTCAAAAAGCACCAGATTCACAAGTGGCCGGACGTGCCAATGTCTTTATTTTCCCGGATTTAAATACGGGTAATACGACTTATAAAGCTGTGCAACGTGCTGCCAATGTAGTCAGTGTCGGGCCAATGTTGCAAGGTTTGAACAAACCGGTGAATGACCTGTCTCGTGGTGCTTTGGTCGATGATATTGTATTTACCATCGCTTTAACCGCGATTCAGGCAGAACAGCAGGCTCAATAAACTTAATAGCTCCGCACTCACCACCCTCTCGCAAGATGGGGTGGTTTTTTTAATCATTTTTGTTCTAAAGTCGGACATTCTATAATCTGTCGATTACTTTTCTAAAAATAAAAAATGCTCTCAAAGAGCATCACATCAACACTGATCTTAAATAGAACCGCATCTACTTACACTTAGTGAAAGTTGAAAATCTACTCACATTTTTAGCGCTCACGCAAATCGATGAAATACGTTATATGACCGGCTTGAAATGGCATTTTACACTTGAAGATATGCAGGCCATAGTCAGCGCTGTTTGGCTGATCCAACCCGTTATGACTTTGCGATTTGTTTAAACCATCATGATGAAATGATCGGTAAACTTTGAATTCTAGAAATCAATCTTGTGCTCAACATGCTGAATTTTGTATTGCAATCTCAACAATCACTTGGATAGCTCAAGGCTGTGGCAGTGAAGCGCTCAAGTTGGTCAAAGAGTTTTTCTTTAAGCCATTACAACTCAAAAGTCTTTGGACATAATTGAGGTGGAAGTCGTGCCTAGGAAAAATGTGGTTTTCAAACGCTAAAAATCATACAAAATGGTTTTGAATATGAAGGGAAATTTTCAGATAAAATCATCATACAGGCTCAAAATCCATTTCTGGCAGAATGCAAAACCAAATAAAAAAGAATCAACTACGCATAATAAATGCCAGTCTTTCGAACTGGCATTTTCAACGATTACTAATAAAGTCTGTGACATAAAAAATTAAGCTGAGACAGCCCTGCTTTTCAGTCCACTGACTTTAATTTTTTATAAGGTGGTCCACTCTTTACGCACATCTTCTGCTGTTTTATTGAGCACTACGCTATCGTCTTTGATTTCGCTTACCCAACTCAAGGGAATCAGATGATGCTCATTATTTTCATCATCACTTCTTGTTAATTTAATTGAATCCTGACCTTCTAAATGGTCTACCTTCCCGACTTGAGTACCACATGAAGCAATGACTGAAGCATGTTCTTTAATATCACTTGCATTAAAATTGTTCATTCTACTTGCCTGTTTCTAGAAGTTGAGAGAAACAGTCTAAGCAATAAAAAATGCCACATGTGTAAGGGTTTTCAGGCTTTGAGTTTTTCTGGGTTAAAAATGTAAATGGTCAACATGGCTTGAGTAAGCTATAGGAGAGATGCTTTTTAAATTTGAGTTTTCAAATATTTTTATAACTGGATTTGAAGATTTGAAGATTTGAAGATTTGAAGATTTGAAGATTTGAAGATTTGAAGATTTGAAGATTTGAAGATTTGAAGATTTGAAGATAGGTTAATTTTTTATGTCTTAAAATAAAAAAGAAGATAAAGCTTAGGCTTGATCTTCTTTCTGACCGTACATCCAAGTTGCAGCGATATATACACAAAAACCACTTGCCATTAAAATACCTGTAACCATTGTTAAGATCTCCCGTTTCAATAGCTGCATTATGTAAAAGTTTTATGACAGTTATATGACAATCTGGTTTTTTATTAAATTTAAAATAATTAATAAAATTCAATTGCTTAATACGGAATAAGCAAAATTATGCGTATTTTTTATCTGAAATATGACACTAAATATGACCGATTACTGTCATATTTGACCCGCTGAGCTGCTCAAGTCGTCCTTCAGATTGCTTAAACTATAAACTTTCGGCCAATGCTCGCCCAAAATGCCCACAACCCGATTCTTTTGTCTTATAATTTAGCCCGCTAGCTATCAGCCCGCTCAAGAGATATTTGTATGACAACTATTATCAAGCAAGATGACTTAATCACATCGGTTAAAGATGCGCTTCAGTTCATTTCTTACTATCACCCACAAGACTTTATCCAAGCGATGAGCCGTGCGTATGATCGTGAAGAGAACAAAGCTGCTAAAGATGCGATCGCGCAAATCTTAATTAACTCACGCATGTGTGCAGAAGGCCACCGCCCAATCTGTCAAGATACCGGTATCGTCAACGTATTTGTTGAAGTGGGCATGGATGTTAAATTTGATTTAACCATGGGCCTGGATGATGCAATCAATGAAGGCGTACGTCAGGGTTATTTAGAAAACTCCAACGTGCTTCGTGCATCAGTTCTGGCCGATCCTGCTTTTGGTCGTAAGAATACCAAAGACAACACTCCTGCCGTGATTTACCACAAGCTTGTGCCTGGTAATAAAGTAGATATCACTGTAGCAGCCAAAGGTGGCGGTTCAGAAAATAAATCTAAACTCGCAATGTTGAACCCATCTGATTCAATCGTAGATTGGGTACTGAAAACTGTTCCAACGATGGGTGCAGGCTGGTGTCCACCAGGTATGCTAGGGATTGGGATCGGTGGTACTGCTGAAAAAGCCATGATGCTTGCCAAAGAAGCATTGATGGAAGAGATCAACATGGACGAATTACTTCGTCGTGGTCCACAATCTAAACTTGAAGAACTTCGTATCGAAATCTTCGAAAAAGTGAATGCTTTGGGTATTGGCGCACAAGGTCTTGGCGGTTTAACCACTGTTCTTGATATTAAAATCAAAGATTATCCATGTCATGCTGCGGGTAAGCCAGTCGGTATGATCCCGAACTGTGCTGCGACTCGTCATGCACACTTCACACTTGATGGTACGGGTGTTGCCAACATCATCGCACCAAAACTTGAAGACTATCCTGAAGTCACTTGGGATTCTTCATCTTCTAAACGTGTTGACCTAGACAACATCACACAAGAAGAAATGAACTCTTGGAAACCAGGCGATACGCTTCTTCTAAACGGTACGATTTATACTGGTCGCGATGCTGCACATAAACGTATGGTCGACATGCTCAACAATGGCGAAGAACTTCCGGTTGATCTGAAAGGCAAGTTTATCTACTACGTCGGTCCAGTCGATCCAGTCGGTGATGAAGTTGTAGGCCCTGCTGGTCCAACAACGGCTACGCGTATGGATAAATTCACTCGCCAAGTCCTTGAAGCAACTGGCATGTTCGGCATGATCGGTAAAGCGGACCGTGGCCCTGCTGCTGTTGAAGCCATTAAAGATAACCAGGCAACTTACCTCATGGCTGTGGGTGGTGCTGCTTACTTGGTATCGAAAGCGATCCGTGAAGCTGAAGTGGTGGCTTTTGCTGACTTGGGTATGGAAGCAATTTACAAGTTTGTCGTGAAAGATATGCCGGTTTCTGTCGCAGTTGATGTGAATGGTACATCTATTCACGCCACTGCACCTAAAATCTGGCAAGCAAAAATTGGTAAGATTCCAGTCGTGGACGCTGCTGCAGGCTAATTTTGACTGCAATAAAAAAGCACCCTCTATCGGTAATGCCAGTCAGTTAAGGAATTGACTGGCATTTTCTTTTTCAAATTCATGATTATATCTGATAGATAGAAAAGTCATCCGCAACTGTTTGAGGCATGAGGTGTATTGCACCGCAAGATTTAAAAATGATTGTTTCTGCGACAAACTTACTAGTCGATGGTGGCTGACGAGTTTTGCGGATGAGGAGTGTTGCTCCGCAAGATGCCTTCCTTGCGAAGCTTCGCTTCTCATTTGGGCGAAACCAAAGTAACAAATAATTTACAAGAATTTGATTTATAAAATTAATACTCCGCTGTGAATGACTAAAAAATTAAAGAGTCTATTTCTAAACTCCTTAACTGATCAACATTACCCTCTATCGGTGCTTTTTTATTATATTTATTCTAGAAAATGTTCCATTACCAAGTACGCGGATCCCAAAGTTTAAAAGGTGCCTTCAACTGTACATCTAATGATGGATTATAAGCAGTTGGTTCAATTTTCTGCGCTTTTTTGCGAATCTGGCCAGTTTCCTGATCTTGCGCCACAAAATTAAAACTGTGAGATTTAAGCTGAGTAAAAGCAATTTCATTCAGACCGACCTTTTCCGGCATGAGCATGAAGGGCCCCGAGACACTACGCCGGGTGCTGATATTTTCTTCATCATATTTAATAAAATAGGATTGTCCTGCTTCCACACTAAAATCCAGATATTTAGGCTTCTGAAAATGCAAAGCACCCAACGGTCGACTGGTACTTAAACGATATGTTCCTGTAGGAACTTCAATCCAGTAATAATGATTATGCAAAAGACTTGGAATATGTTCTTGATTGATAAACAGGCTGGCAGCGACAATTTCCTGACGGTTCCATCTGGAATCAGGACGGTATAAGTACACGATGGCGGCTTGATCATGTTGTGGTTTCACCGTTTGAAACTGATTGCCCTGCTTTTGATTGACCCAGCCACCAATAGTAAACATACCAATACGATGCTGTTCCACAAAGCCCGGTTTTTTTTCAAGATCAATATTTTTTAGAGTGCTGAGTGACTGTGTAGGCTCAACGACGGCTTTCTTACCATGACACCCCAGCAATGCCAAACTGCTGATGAGTACAATTGCGACTCCACGCATACTTATCCCTCACTGCGTCTTTATTCTTTTATATGCAAGTGCTTTGCGATTTATTTTTTATAAGTTTTAGGCATCCACGTCTAGTCAATCAGATTAACATCCAGCTTTATTTTTGGAAATAAAAAACCTGCGAAAACACGGAGTTTTCGCAGGTTTCGGATGAATAGCAGTTAAGCAGATTTGCTATTCACCACTTTTAAATCTATTTTTGTCGCTGTCTCTTGCTGCTCATGCGGTTGACGCTCGGCACGATATTCTGGCTCTGCTTCACCTTTAATCACCGCTTCATTGACGACCACCGTGCCGACATCGCTACGGCTTGGCAGGTCATACATAGTTTCGAGTAATGAATTTTCCAGGATCGAACGTAGACCACGCGCGCCAGTATTACGCTCAACCGCTTTTTTCGCCACGGCACGTAATGCGGATTCTTCAAAGACCAGATCCACGTCTTCCATATCAAACAGATGTTGATACTGACGGGTTAATGCATTCTTCGGTTCAGTCAGAATCTGCATCAAGGCTTCTTCATCTAACTCATCCAAAGTGGCAATCACCGGCAAACGACCAATAAATTCTGGAATTAAACCAAATTTCACTAGGTCTGTTGCTTCAACTTGACGGAACAGATCAGACAGCTTCTTGGTTTCATCTTTTTTACGCACTTCTGCGGTAAAGCCGATGCCACCTTTTTCCTGACGCTGCTGCACAATTTTCTCAAGTCCAGAGAATGCACCACCACAGATAAACAGAATGTTGGATGTATCAATCTGAATGAATTCTTGCTGCGGATGCTTACGGCCACCTTGGGGCGGAATCGAAGCAACCGTACCTTCGATCATTTTCAATAAAGCCTGCTGTACGCCTTCACCCGATACATCACGCGTAATCGATGGATTTTCAGACTTGCGGGTAATCTTGTCGATCTCGTCGATATAGATAATGCCCTTCTGTGCTTTCTCGACATCATAATCGGCTTTTTGCAAAAGCTTCTGTACAATGTTTTCTACATCTTCACCCACATAACCTGCTTCGGTCAGTGTGGTTGCATCTGCCATGGCAAAGGGTACATCAAGAAGGCGCGCAAGCGTTTGTGCAAGCAAGGTTTTGCCTGAGCCCGTCGGGCCGACCAGCATGATATTACTTTTTGAAAGTTCAACTGAATCGTCAGCTTTTTTGCCATTATTCTGCACTTTCAGGCGCTTGTAATGGTTATACACTGCAACCGACAAGGTCTTTTTTGCGATATCCTGACCAATGACATATTGATCCAAGGCCGCACGGATTTCCTGTGGTTTCGGCAAAGGACGATTGGCCCAGTCATTGGTTTCCACCTGTTGACTGGTTTGAACCAAATCTAAGCATACGTCCACACATTCGTTACAAATGTATGCGTCCTCGCCTGCAATCAGCTTCCCGACTTCAGACTGCGTTTTACCGCAAAATGAACAATGCTTTTGTCCTTGAGGATGTTCGGACATATTTACTCCACTATCTGAATCTTTAAAACTTATGGACGTTTAGTTAAAACTTCGTCCACAAGACCGTATTCTTTCGCTTGCTGAGCAGTCATAAAGTTATCACGGTCTGTATCGCGTGCTACTTTCTCGTATTCCTGACCGCTGTGTTCAGCCATTAAACGATTTAAACGTTCTTTAATAAATAGAATTTCACGGGCATGAATTTCAATATCCGAAGCCTGACCACGGAAACCACCGAGTGGCTGATGAATCATAACACGGGCATTTTCTAAGCAGTAACGCTTACCTTTAGTTCCGGCATTGAGCAGGAAGGCACCCATAGATGCTGCCTGCCCCATACAATAGGTCACCACGTCAGGTTTGATAAACTGCATGGTGTCATAAATTGCCATACCTGCAGTCACTGAACCACCTGGCGAGTTGATATATAAATGAATATCTTTATCTGGATTTTCAGCCTCTAAAAACAACATTTGCGCAACGATAAGGTTCGCCATATTGTCTTCAACTTCGCCCGTCATAAAAATTACACGTTCACGCAAAAGGCGTGAATAAATATCAAAAGAACGCTCACCACGAGAGGATTGTTCTACCACCATTGGCACTAAAGCGTTTTCAATCGTTGGAACATACATACGTTTATTTATTCCTAAATTTTTTGTGACCTAACCCATAATCACAATATGAGGGATAATCACTGAAATTGCAAAAAATTCGCCAATAAATCTCTCATATTTTTTGCATTAGTTTTGTGAAAAACAGATATATCAATAATATGAAAAAAGGCGCACAAAGCGCCTTTTTTATGGAAAGCTAAAATTAAGCTTGTTGACGAGCTTGCTGCTCTTTCAATAAGTCTTCATAGCTTACAGTCGCATCAGTTACTTTAGCAGAAGCCAAAATGTAATCAACAACTTGGTCTTCTAGTACAACAGCTTCGATTTGTTGACGTTGTTGCGCATCGTTTTTGAAGTATTCGATCACTTCGTTTGGATCTTCATAAGAAGATGCCATGTCTTGGATATACGCTTCAACACGTGCAGCATCTACTTCGATTTTCGCATCAGCTAAAACACGGCTAACCAATACGCCAAGTTTTACAGATTTTTCAGCTTGTTCTTTGAACAATTCGTCTGGAAGCATGCTTGAATCAAATGCTTGCGCACCTTGAGCACCGAACTGTTGAGTGAACTGCTGAATCATTTGTTGACGTTGACGGTCAATTTCTTGAGCAAGCATAGCCGCTGGAAGTTCAACTTCGTTTGCAGCAACAAGCGCATCAAAAGTCGCACCTTTTACCTGGTTACGCAGGCCGTTTTTCACTTCACGTTCCATGTTTTTACGAACGTCAGCTTTCAACTTCTCAACGCCTTCTTCTTCAGACACACCGAAGATTTCCAGGAATTCAGCATCAATTTCTGGAAGTTTTTGTTTTTCAACAAGCTTCACAGTGATTTTGAATTGAGCTTGTTTACCAGCAAGGTTTTCAGCTTGGTAATCTTCAGGGAAAGTTACATCAATCACTTTCTCTTCGCCTTTCTTCATACCAACGATGCCGTCTTCGAAGCCAGGAATCATACGGCCAGAACCGAGTACAAGTTTGAAGTCTTCAGCAGCGCCGCCTTCAAATTTCTCACCATCAACCGTACCTTCAAAATCGAAAGTCACTTGCATGTCTTTTTTAGCCATGCCTTTGGTTTCAGCCCAAGCAGCACGTTGTTTTTGAAGATTTTCGATCATCTTCTCAACGTCTTTATCGTTGACTTCAGTTGCTTTACGTTCAACTTCCAGACCTTCGAATTTCACTTCAACTTCTGGATAAACTTCAACAGTCGCTGTATATACCAGCGCGTCGTCTTTCATTTCAGTTTTTTCGATGTTTGGCATGCCCACAGCATTGATTTTCTCTTGCTGGATTGCTTCGAAAACTGTGTCACGAATAATATCGTTTACTACTTCTTGGTAGATACCCGCGCCGTATTCACGACGAACTACGTTTACAGGCACTTTACCTGGACGGAAGCCGTTGATCTTCGCAGTTTTAGCAGTGCGTTTTAAACGAGCTTCAAATTGCTCATTAATACGGCTCGTCGGTACAGAAACATTTAAACGACGGGCAACGCCCGAAACCGCTTCAGAAGTTACTTGCATGGCTTCCTCTATATATTAGGTTATAACAGGTTTATAAAAATGTGCCACATTATATGACAACATTTAAGGATATACAAAAAATACGCGCGAGTTCCAGTTTTTAAACCCTTTTTTTACTTGAATTGGCATCTTTTCAAATATTCAGGCGATTAAATTGAAATGAAGGAATTGTATATTTTTATTGCAAATGATAAATATTATCACTAGTATTCACTTTCAAATTTGATACAAAACTTTGAACTCTCTCCATATTGGAATTTTGGTTATGCGTGATTTTAATCTTCGACCTTTAGCTGTGGCTATTCTTGGGGTTACAGCTACCTCTGCACATGCTGAAACAAATAATACCAATGTACCAGTAACACAATTATCTACAATTGTGGTTTCAGCAGCGGGTTTTGAACAAGATATTAAAAATGCCCCTGCTTCCATTAGTGTGGTCACAAAAGAAGATATCGAAAAGAAAAATGCAACCAGTATTGCTGATTTATTGGCAGATGTTCCTGGTGTTGACGTTCGTAATGGTGTTGGGAAAACGGGTGGTTTAAATGTCAGCATGCGCGGTATGAAGGCAGAAGACACACTCATTTTAATTGATGGCCGTCGTCAAACGACTGCAACTGACAATATTATGCCGAATGGTTTTTCTGAAGCTTCAACGAGCTTTATGCCTCCACTTTCAGCGATTGAACGTATTGAAGTCATTCGTGGCCCGATGTCTACGCTTTATGGTTCGGATGCCATGGGCGGTGTGATTAACATCATCACCAAAAAAGTATCTGACGTTTGGAATGGTAACGTTACAGTTAGTGGTAACGTGATGGATAGCAGTAAAGAAGCTGATTCATGGAAAACCAGCTTCTTGGTGAATGGCCCGATCGTTAACGATAAACTGGGCTTACAACTTCGTGGTAGCTACTACGATCGTGGAGAGTCTGAACGTATCAACAATGGTACTTCTCGAGATCCTCGACCTACAACTGCTGAAAATTACGACGTAGGTGCAAAACTGTCTTTCCAAGCAGATAATCAAAATGCTTTATGGTTAGATGGTTTCCAGTCAGTTCAAACCTATGATAATGCTGATAATCGCTTAGGTACTCAAGATACCCCAGCGAAAGCAAGTGGTTATAAAAATGAATTAGAATTCACGCGTAATCAAATTGCAATTGGTCACGATGGTGATTATGACTTCGGTATTTGGAACACCTATATCAGTCACACTGAAACTGAAACTGATGGCAGAACGCTTCCGACTGAAGCATTTGAAAAAGGGAGTACAAGCCCTCTTATTGGCTCAGATCGTACATTAAAAAGTACCGACTTAGTTGCAGACAGTCATATAGTTTCTCAACTTGGCAATCACAAAGTTACTGGTGGGCTTGAGTTTAAAAAGCAAACGATTGAAGACAATATCGCTCGACACATTACTAGCAAAGATAAGTTCGATAAAGACTCTTGGTCTATTTATGCTGAAGATGAGTGGAAAATTGCAGACTCACTTGGCTTAACTTTCGGTGGTCGCTATGAAGATCATTCAGGTTTTGGTGGTCATTTCAGTCCGCGCGCTTATTTAGTCTGGAATACCAATGATATATTGACCATTAAAGGTGGTATTACTACAGGTTATAAAGCGCCAAGCGCCAAAGATCTTGAAAATGGCCTGGTTGACATGAGTGGCCAGGGTAAAACATATGTATTTGGTAACCCAAACTTAAAACCAGAGACATCGACGAACTACGAACTTGGTTTTAATTTACAGCCAACGGACAAAATTAACTTCACTACTACTGCATTCTATAATCAAATCGAAGATGCGATTATTAGCAAGGATATCAGCGACCAAGCCATTTGTCCTGTTGAAGAATGCTCTCAAGATATCAATGCTCAAGAAGCTAAAGTATATGGTGCTGAGGCAAGTTTACAATATGCAATTTTGCCTGAGTGGGATATCAAAGCATCTTATACTTACACGAAAAGTGAAGTAACAGATGGCGGAAATGAAGGTTTGTATTATAACAATAACCCTCGTGATGCCTTTAACTTAACATCTACTTGGCACATTAATCCTGATTTAGATATTTGGCTACAGCATGAGTATAAATCTAGCCGTACTCGTTTCACAAGCCTCCCAACGTCTGGAGATAATTTAGAAGTTTATAAAATGTATGGCAATAAATTTGCTGGCTATAACCTATTTAATTTAGGTACAAGTTATTCAGTGAATGAACAAGTTCGTGTAAATATGGCTGTAAATAATTTACTCGATAAAGATTTTACTGAACACCAAACTGTGAATGGTGTGACTGGTTATAAATATCTTTCAACTGGTCGTAGCACTTCTGGTACTTACCTACCAGGTCGCAACTACTGGTTATCTGTTTCATACGACTTCTAATGCACGCGTCGTAACTCAAAACCCTGCCTCCGGCAGGGTTTTTTCTGGTCCTCAGAGCAGCATGCCCAAAAGTCTTGCCAATATATGCCCTTCCATAAACATCATTATTCTCAATAAAAAATTAATAATCAGATTAATTTATCAATATTTATTAAAAACATAAGCTTAAATTAAAATTGTTACATCATTACATTTAAAAACTCATTTAATATTTTCTTAAAGATCATGAATTCCCATCATTAAAAGATAAAAACAATAACAAGAATCATTATTATTCGCATACATTTTTAATATTCATTTCTTAGGTTTAACATGACCTTCATTAAAACACGTAAAAAAATCGTTTCCTCTGCAATTGTTTCTTCTTTGTCGATCGTGGCAACACATGCAATTGCTGAAGACAATGTCGTTCGACTCGACACCATTCATCAAGAAATCAAAGCCGAACCATTACCCAGCTTAAAAGTAGATCAGTCTGCCAACAACAAATTTGTCGCACCTTTACTTGATACACCCAAGTCAGTTTCGGTCATTTCAAAACAGCTAATTGCAGATACCCAAGTCACCACCTTAACTGATGCTTTGCGTACTGTGCCGGGTATTACCCTAGGTGCAGGTGAAGGGGGCAATCCAAACGGCGATCGTCCGTTTATTCGTGGTTATAACTCTGAAAGCTCCATGTATGTAGACGGCGTTCGTAATGCCACTTCACAAAACCGTGAAATGTTTGCTGTCGAACAGGTCGAAGTGACTAAAGGTTCTGCGTCTGCCATGGGCGGCGCAGGA
This sequence comes from Acinetobacter sp. YH18001, assembly GCF_013416975.1. Lineage (NCBI taxonomy): Bacteria > Pseudomonadati > Pseudomonadota > Gammaproteobacteria > Moraxellales > Moraxellaceae > Acinetobacter > Acinetobacter sp. YH18001. The sequence goes on from NZ_VPEU01000001.1 coordinate 85,974, forward strand.
GCGACCGGTGGTAGTATCAACATGATTTCTAAAGTCGCTAAAGCGGGCGATTTTCTAGAAGGTTCGGTCGCTGGCGGCACAGATAATTATCAACGTATTACTTTAGATGGCAACAAAGATTTTGGTAATGGTATTGCAGCACGTGTTGCAGTCATGGGGCATCAAAATGAAAAAGCCGGTCAGAAAGATGGTGCAGAATATAAACGTACTGGTATAGCACCGAGTATTAGCTTTGGTCTAGACACCCCTACCCGTGGGACTCTAAGTTATTACTACTTAAAAACCGATGACACGCCTGATTCAGGTGTTCCATATTGGAATTCTGCAGATAATACTGCTACTGGTAAACCGTTAAATGCTAAACAAGGTATTTACTATGGTTGGCTAGATCGTGATTTCCAGAAACAGGAAAATCAGGTTGGCACATTAAAACTAGAGCACGATTTAACAGATAATCTAACCATCAGTAATACGGTTGTGTATGGAAAATCTAAAAATGATTATGTCTGGACTCAGCCAGATGATTCAAAATTAAATATTGCTAATGGACAAGTAGTTCGTCGTGCAAATACACGTATTACTGACACAGATACCTTTAGTGATCAACTTTCATTAACAGGTAAATTCAATACCGGCACGCTAAAACATAGCTTTAATGTAGGCACTGAATATTCAAAACAAGAATCTGATAAAGGAAATTATTTACTTACAGATTTAGGTCAGGCGGCAACTTCTACTCTTCCAGCTAATCTTAGTGGAAGTAAAGCATGTAACACATTTACGAATGCTACCTCCAACAATTGGTGTACTAGTGCATATAACCCGAACTCAAAAGACTCTTGGTTGGGCTCAATAACAGCTGCGCAAAAAGCAAGTACAACCGAAACAGAAAGCACCGGAATCTACTTGTTAGATAATATTGAATTAAATTCACAGTGGTTACTAGATCTAGGTCTTCGTTGGGACAAATTTGAAACTGAACAAAACATTCATGCTTCAGATACTAAATATACAAATGACAGTGATTTCTTTAACTACCAGGCGGGCGTGACATATAAACCACTGGAAAACGGTTCTATTTATGCAAGCTATGCAACTTCCGCCAATCCAGTTGGGGTAGACGCTGCTGATGGTTCAGAATCACTGTCCGTTCCTGGCAGAAATACAACTGAAGAACAAGCCAAAGCGATCAACAATCTAAAACCAGAAGAAGTTAAAACATATGAAATTGGCACAAAGTGGGATTTATTTAATGACAAATTAAATCTAACCGCTGCTATTTTCCGCACAGAGAAAACGAATACGCGCTCTACTGACTTTGATGGTTTTACACGAAATATTGGTGAAACACGTGTAGACGGTTTTGAGCTAGGTGTAAACGGTAATATCACGGATAAATGGGCTGTATCTGCGGGTTATACTTATTTAGACAGTGAAATTGTAGACGCTGGTTTTGTGAGTACTGCTCCTTCAGGTCAACCACCAGTATATGAAACTAGTCCTAATAATGGTAATCAAGTTCAGAACGTTGCGAAAAACTCTGCAACTCTTTGGACAACCTATGCGATAACTCCTGCTTTAACCCTAGGTGCTGGTGCAGTGGCGATGGATAAAGTTTATGGTGATGCAGCCAATACCAAATATGTTCCAGGCTATGTTCGCTATGATGCCATGGCACGTTATAACGTGAATGAAAACGTTGATTTGCAATTAAACCTCAACAACCTGTCTGATGAACGTTACTTCACAAAAGCTTACGCCTCTCACTATGCCACTGAAGCAGAAGGCCGTAGCGCAGTGCTGGCAGTCAACTTTAAATATTAATTCAATGCAACCGCATAGCCTCCTGATGGGGGCTATGTTATTTTTAAAATATGATTATTCAGGGGTTTCCAGTGCTGCATCATATTCCAAATGTACTGAGCAAAGAACAGGTGCAATATTTCCGTGAGGAGATGAGTAAGATTGAGTGGGTCAATGGCAAGGTTACCGCGGGTACACTCTCTGCCACCGTGAAACAGAATCAGCAATTGCCTGAAGATCATCCCCTGACCCAGCATTTAAGCACGATCATTCTTGAATCTCTGGGACAGCATCCACTATTTTTATCAGCGGCAATTCCGCTGGATATCATTCCCCCGCTTTTTAACCGCTATGAAAATAATGAAGCTTTCGGCTTTCATGTCGACAATTCGATTCGTCGTATTCGCGGCAGCAATGAACGCCTTAGAACGGATTTATCCTGTACGGTTTTCTTGAGTGAACCTGAAGAATACGTCGGTGGTGAACTGGTGGTCGAAGACACTTACGGTTATCACGAAGTAAAATTGCCTGCCGGCGATATGATTCTGTATCCATCCACCAGCCTGCATGAAGTCACGCCCATCACTGCCGGTTGTCGAATTGCTTCATTTTTTTGGGTACAAAGCATGATCCGGGATGATGCAGAACGGCATATGCTGTTTAATCTGGATCAGAGTATTCAAAACCTGAGAATGCAGCTGGGTGATCAGCATGCCGAAGTTATGAAACTGACCAATTTGTATCACAACCTCATGCGCAAATGGGCCGAGCTTTAAAAGCTTGCCCGGATTAAATGTCTTTAGCCATCTAGGGCTATCTTTTCTAAAAATATAGGCTGATATGGCATGATTGGGTGTAAAAAATAACGGCTTATTTTGAAATTAAGAAAATATAAAACACTATACTTAAAATACATGGGAATATTTTTCAAAACTTAAAGCTTATAAGAAAATTTTTATTAAGATACGACTAAAATCTATTAAAAAAGCAAAAACTTTTCGGTTTAACTGGATTAAACTTAAAGTTATAAGTTGATCATGCAGGTTTTTTGATTAAAACTAAATCCCAAATATTCCAGAAGATTTTTAGTTTTAATGCTGGTTCCAATCTGTATGTAGACGATTATAGACACAATCTATTCGGTAACCTTTGCCAGTGCTTCAACCAAGCGCAGACTCTATCAGGTTACACAAGGAGCTCTCTCATGATGTTGGCTGATCCAAGTAAAAAATACCGTCGCATGTATCAACGTGTGGACTTACCAGACCGTCAATGGCCGAACAATGAAATCAACAAAGCGCCAATCTGGATGAGTACTGACCTGCGTGATGGTAACCAGGCGATCTTCGAGCCAATGAACATGGAGCAAAAATTCAAGATGTTCCAGATGTTGGTGAAAATCGGTTTCAAGCATATTGAAATTGGTTTCCCTTCAGCATCGCAAATTGACTTTGATTTCACTCGTAAATTGATTGAAGAAGATCATATTCCTGAAGATGTTTATATCGAAGTTTTGGTTCAAGCCCGTGATCATTTAATTGCTCGTACCTTTGAATCTTTACAGGGTGCAAAACGTGCCATTGTGCATATCTACAACTCCAATTCACCGACTTTCCGCGAGAAAGTCTTAAATGTAGATGTAGCGGGCGCAAAACAATTAGCCGTCAATGCAGCACAAAAAGTCAAAGAATATGCCGCAAAACAGCCTGAAACTGAATTTGTCTTCCAGTACAGCCCGGAATGTTTCACTGCGACTGAATTAGAAGTTGCAAAAGATGTCTGTGATGCTGTGACTGAAATCTGGGAAGCATCACCGACCAATAAAGTGATCTTGAACTTGCCAGCAACGGTAGAAGTTTCAGGTCCACATATCTATGCCGATCAAATCGAATGGATGCACCGCAATATTCAGCGTCGTGACGGCGTGATTATTTCAGTGCACTGTCATAATGACCGTGGTTGCGGCATCGCGGCATCTGAATTGGCGATGATGGCTGGTGCCGATCGTGTTGAAGGTTGTGTGTTTGGGAACGGTGAGCGTACCGGTAATGTCGATGTGGCAGCAATCGCATTGAACATGTATACCCAAGGTGTTGCGCCAAACCTGGATTTCTCCAATATCAATGAAATTATCGCGACTGTAGAAGAATGTACCGGTTTGCCAGTACATCCACGTCATCCATACGCAGGTGATTTGGTCTTTACTGCATTCTCCGGCTCACATCAGGATGCGATCAAAAAAGGTTTCGAATTCCAGAAAGACCAAGAAATGTGGGATATGCCATATTTACCAATCGATCCAAAAGACTTGGGCCGTGACTATGATGCGGTGATTCGCGTTAACTCACAGTCAGGTAAAGGCGGTATCGCCTACTTGTTAGAATCGAATTACAACGTGACTTTACCACGTCGTTTACAAATCGAGTTCTCGCAAATTGTACAAAAACGTACCGATGAACAAGGCACTGAAATTTCTGCAACCGAGATCTGGAAGTTGTTTAAAGAGACTTATGTCGATGTTAAACATGTACATTACTCAACTAAGAACTACAAGTTATCGGATGACAATGGCAATCAGGTGATTGAGCTGGATCTTGAAGTTGAGGGTCAGTCCCGCCGTGTTCGCGGTGAAGGCAATGGTCCAATTTCTGCAATCTTGGATGCACTTCAGTTACCGATTGATGTGGTGAACTATGAAGAGCGCAGCATCAGTTCAGGTGCGCATGCCAAAGCCTTGGCCTTGATTGAACTGCAAGTCAAAGGCACTGGCAAGTCTGCCTTTGGTGCGGGTGTGCATGACAACATCGTGACCTCTTCGATCGAAGCAATTCTTGCATCGACCAACCGTCTGATTGATCAAGGTGTATTAAGCACTGATCAGGTAATCGCTGCTGCGGTCTAACCGGCTGTATTAGAATTAGCGATAATTCATAGCACTAAAATGACTTTAGAAGGATATCCGCTAGTGGTATCCTTTTATTATTCATACTCAAGATTTTAAGGCGAATCCTCCCCGTGTCTTTTCCAGCTGACTCAGTGGGCATTGTTGTCCCACAAAAGTTCCAATTTGAAGAGCCGTTAGAGCTTGAATGCGGTCGCATCCTCCCCCGTTTTGAACTGATGGTTGAAACTTACGGTACCTTAAATGCTGACAAGTCGAATGCCATTCTGATTTGTCATGCCCTTTCTGGTCATCATCATGCCGCAGGTTATCATCATGAAGATGATAAAAAGGCCGGCTGGTGGGACGCCTGTATTGGTCCCGGCAAAGCCATTGATACTGCAAAATTCTTTGTGGTTTCACTGAATAATATTGGGGGCTGTAGTGGCTCTACCGGTCCAACCTCACCAAATCCTGAAAATGAAAACCGTCCTTATGGTCCAGATTTTCCGCTGGTCACGGTCCGCGACTGGGTTAAAACTCAGGCTTTATTGTCCGATCGTTTAGGCATTCAGACTTGGGATGCCATCATTGGTGGTTCACTCGGTGGCATGCAGGCACTGCAATGGTCAGTGGATTACCCGAACCGTTTAAGAAAATGTGTGATTATTGCCAGTGCGCCAAAACTTTCAGCACAGAATATTGCCTTTAATGAAGTAGCACGTCAGTCAATTTTGTCTGATCCTGACTTCCACAACGGCCGTTATCTGGAAAATGACAGCTATCCCAAACGTGGCCTGATCCTGGCGCGTATGGTCGGTCATATTACCTACCTGTCCGAAGAAGCCATGAAGCAGAAATTTGGCCGTGATCTGAAATCTGGCAAATTTATGTATGGTTTTGATGTCGAATTCCAGGTCGAAAGTTATTTGCGTTATCAAGGTGAACAGTTCAGCCGTAACTTCGATGCCAATACCTATCTGATCATGACCAAGGCACTGGATTATTTTGATCCGTCACGTGAATATGAACAGTCACTGAAAAAAGCCATGGCCCATACCCGGTGCAAATTTTTGGTGGTGTCCTTCACCACTGACTGGCGTTTTACCCCTGCCCGCTCGCAGGAAATTGTGGATGCCTTAATTAGCAATCATAAACCGGTGAGCTATTTAGATATTGATGCCGAACAGGGTCATGATTCCTTCCTGTTCCCGATTCCCCTGTATGTAAAATCTTTGCGTGCATTCCTGGGTGGTGAAGAACACCTGAAAGCCACACCGAAGGAGACCGTATAATGCGTATCGATCAACAACTCGCTGAAAAGTGGATTAAGCCCGGTTCTAGCGTACTTGACCTGGGTTGTGGCGATGGTGAACTGCTGGCACAAATGAGTAAAAAACACGATATTCGCGCATACGGATTAGAAATTGATCAGGAAAAGATTGCAATTGCGGTCAGTCGCGGGTTAAATATCATCCAACAAGACTTAAACCTCGGTTTAAGCCGCTTTGCCGACCAGTCTTTTGACAATGTGGTCATGGCACAAGCTTTGCAGGCTGTAGATGCACCTGACGTATTATTGCGTGATATGGTGCGTGTAGGGAAACAGGCCATTATTACCTTTCCGAACTTTGCGCATTGGAAGACCCGTTCTTTCTTGGCAATCAAAGGGAGAATGCCGGTTTCTGAAGCCTTGCCGTATATGTGGTATAACACCCCGAATATCCACTTATGTACATTTCGTGATTTTGAAGCACTTTGTGCGGAAAATAACATCAAAATTATTAATCGACTCGCTGTGAACGGGAATCAAGAAGATAGTTTGCTCAGCAAACATCTCCCTAATCTATTTGGTGAAGTCGCAATTTATCGAGTGAGCGCGCTATGAAAAAATTATTATTAGGTACGACGCTACTGGCTGGACTTTTTGGCATGCAAGCCCATGCCGACTATGTTGCTCCAAGTCCTTCTGTTGCCAGTCAAGCGGCTCAGTATTCAGTAATGGATATCAACAGTCTGATCAAAGCAGCTAAAGCAGGTCAGGCCGGTGCACAGTTTTATCTGGCCACCAAATACCAGTATGGCAAAGACATTCAAAAAGATGAACGACAGGCCTTTGCCTGGTACAAAGCTGCTGCCGATCAAGGTTTAGCCGTGGCGCAGTTAAATGTCGGCCGTATGCTGGCAGATGGCATGGGCACCCGAAAAGATGAAGCGCTGGCACGTCAGTATTTTGAAAAAGCAGCCAGCCGTGGTGATAACCGTGCCAGCTTTAACCTGGCCATGATGGAAGAGAAAAAGAAAAACTACATGGGTGCTTATCAGTGGTATGAACTGTCTACCCGTGATGGCATGCTCGACAATAAAGTGATTACCCTTTCTGAAGGCAAGAAAACAGCATTGGCGGCAAACTTGACCCAGGAACAGATCCGTCAGGCGCGTGACCGTGCCGACAGATGGATTCAGGCACAATAAAGCTGAATGGTATAAATAGCACCTTCGGGTGCTTTTTTATTGCCTACAAACCCGCAATGGCAGTTAAAATAGCACGATTGATATTTAGAGAATGAGTGACACATGGCTTCTACAGATTGGTTATCCCAAGGCACACTGGTATTGGCAAGTAATAACAAAGGTAAAATTGCCGAGTTTGAGAAAATGTTTGCGGAACTGCAACTGCCGGTAGATGTGATTCCTCAAGGTCAACTGAATATCGAAGATGCCATCGAAGATGGCTTAAGCTTTGTTGAAAATGCCATTATCAAGGCACGCCACGCGGCTAAAATCTCAGGTAAACCGGCGATTGCCGATGATTCAGGCATTTGTGTGCCAGTTCTTGGCGGAGCTCCTGGGATCTACTCAGCACGTTATGCCGGTGAACATGGCAATGATGCCGCCAATAATGAGAAACTTCTAGTAGACCTTAAACCATTGCGTAAAGATAGCGAAGCGATTGAAGGCATGTTTGTCTGTGTACTGGCACTGGTTCAACATGCTGAAGATCCACTGCCACAAATTTTCCAGGGCATCTGGACGGGTGAAATTTTAGAAGCAGCACGCGGTGAAAATGGCTTCGGTTATGACCCGCTGTTCTGGTTGCCGGAACTCGGTATTTCCAGTGCAGAAATGAGCAAAGAAGAAAAGAATAAAATCAGTCATCGTGGTCAGGCCATGCAGCTGTTTAAAGCCAGTTTGGCGAAATAATTTGTTTTACCCCTCCCTTTTCCAAAGGGAGGTTGGGAGAGATTTAAACATTAATGAATCCCCCTAAATCCCCATTTTTCAAAGGGGGACTTTATAACTCTTTCTAGCCTTCTCTCCAAAAAAGGAAACTTTATAGCGTAGGCATCACCGCATGCAACACCAGCCCATAGATCCCAATCAAAATTGCACTCGCAATCGTCCCCGAAGCAATATATTTAGCGGAATGCCCTGTGCCCTGATAATGGGTTTCTAAAGCCACGATGTTCGCTGCCGGTGGCAATAAGAAATACATCATCATTACACTATAAGTCAGGAGCTGATGTGGAATCGGCAAGAATATATAGGCAATACCAGCCAAGCCTAATGCAAAAATAAAGCGCCCGCTGATCAGCACCAGACTGCGCTTTAAATCCCTCAGCTGAATACGGACATGACGCAGCCACATGCCCAAAATGCACATTCCTGCAAAAGTGACTAAAAATTTATTGGCTGCATATGCCCATTGAAGGATGGGATGAAACTCATAATGACTAAAGTCCCAAAATGATAAAACCCCTGCAATACTGAGTGCGATCACCGGTGGTGATTGCAGGACATTTTTCAGAATAAATGTCCAATCTTGGCGAGTTTGGCTCACGGCAATGACAGCACTGACATTCCCAAATAATGAGCCACCAATATAAAGTGCAATCATGGTCGACATTGCGTCAGTGCCAAACACTGCTAAGGCAAACGGCAGACCGAGCCATACGCCATTCAAATAGCTAAAACACAGCGCACGCAATTTATCTTTGGCAAAATAATAAAACAGGCTAAACAGCACAATTGAACTAAAAATACTAAAGCCCATCAGCCACAGACTGCCCGCTTTATAAAACACCATATTGTAAATAATCAGCACAGGAATCAGGACACGTGCCAATAAAGCCGCCAAGACAGGTCGAATTGGCTTTAAATATTGCACGCCCCAATAACCAATCAAAAAAGACAGCAGGGGAAGAATCAAGGCCATGACAGTGCTGCTGAGATTTCCATATCAGGTTATATGCTAGCACAGCATCCTTTTCATCTAATGATAGATTTTTCATATGAATTACTCATTACCCTGCTGCCGTGTCGGCAAACTGTCATTAAAGCGTCACTGCATTGTCATACAAGCCTGCTGAGATAGGGGCATGAAATATAGAGGATAAAATAATGGCAGGATTATCAATTTGGCATGTGCTGATTTTTGCAATTGTGGTGATTTTATTGTTTGGTACATCGAAGCTGAAAAACCTGGGTAAAGATGTCGGCGGTGCAATTAAAGACTTTAAAAAATCAGTCAAAGATGAAGAAGCAGAAATGGCCAAGCTGCAAGAACCGCGAACTATTGATGCACAAGTCAAAACCCCTGAAACCTCGATCAAGAGTTAAGAGTCCGCTATGCTCAATATCGGAATGACCGAGCTGCTGATTTTCGGGATTATTGCACTTCTGGTGCTTGGGCCAGACAAGTTACCTGAGGCAGTCCGTTTTGTCGGAACATGGTATGGCAAGATCAAGCGCATGGTCAGCAATGTTCAGAACGATCTGGATCGTGAATTACGCTTGTCCGAACTGCGAGAACAGATGCAGGCCGAAATGCAGCGGATCCAGCAACTGGAAGCCAAGATGCAGGCACAAATGGCAGATTTGCAGCAGCCGATTGCAACTGATGAATTAAAAATAAAGCCTCAGGCTGCCCAGCCCGTGCTTCGCTATCAGCCTGTGGTACAGCCCGTATCAGCGGTGTATTTACCTCAGCCTGCACAAACTCAAGCAGTGATTTCCCAACAACGCTATACAGAAATGAAGGTGGCCGTATGACGTCTTTACCGACCACACCTGCCTCAAATGATGCTGCAGCGCTGAACCTTGAAGAGATGCCGATTACCCAGCATTTGGTGGTGTTAAGAAAACATCTGTTTAAAGTGGTTGCTGTCCTGATTGGCCTGTTTTTCTGTTTGCTGCCCTTTGCCAATCAGACCTATCAATGGTTATCTGAACCTTTACGGGCACAATTGCCTGCCAGCTCGACCATGATTGCCACGGATGTGACGGCAACATTCATGGCTCCGTTCAAGCTGAATTTCTTTGTGGCGCTGATGATCACAATGCCGTTTATTCTGTATCAGCTCTGGACATTTGTTAAACCGGCGTTATATGCCAAAGAAAAGAGTCTGGCACTGCCGCTTTTGATCGGCAGTATTGTGCTGTTTTATACCGGGATCAGCTTTGCCTACTTTGTGGCCTTACCTTCGATCCTGCATTTTTTTATCAGTGTCTCGCCGGAAACTGTGGCACCGATGACCGACATTAACAGTTATCTTAGCTTCTGTTTAAAGCTGTTTCTGGTCTTTGGTTTTACCTTTGAAATCCCGATTATTACCTTGGTTTTAATCCTGATTGGGGCAGTTTCAACACAAACCCTGGTGGAGAAACGGCGCTTTATTATTGTCGGCTGTTTCTTTGTCGCGATGTTCGTGACACCACCAGATGCACTGTCGATGATCATGTTGGCTGTACCGATGTGGTTGCTGTTTGAACTGGGTTTGCTGGCCGGAAAACTGATCGAAAAACGGCGTTTAAAAGCGCAATAAGAACAATCAGCCAAAACAAAAATCATGCTTTAACTCAGGCAGCTCCGGCTGTCTTTTTATTTTCAAAATATTATTAAAATACTGATTTATTTAACTTTAATGCAACATTTCCTTAAGATTAGTGTCATATCCCAAGCTTAAGGTATTGAAAACTTCTACACCACCAAGCACTTATTTTTACTTGAGACTTTAAAATGAAAAACGAAGACATGATACCTTGCCAGGATCTGGTTGAAGACAGTAATAATTCAAACAATAGCCACTTTCAAACAATTCTGGATCAATACACCAGTCGCCGTAGTTTTATTGCAAAAACCACCAGTGGGGCAATGGCCTTAGCCTTTGCAGCAACAGTAAGTGGTTGTTCAGATGATGATAATGATTCTGGCACGCCTGACACTAACCCCACCACACCACCAGACACCACGAACCCAGATCAACATGCATGGAGTGACCTGAAAGCGCGCCCGAATAAATTGACCTTTGAGCCGGTTCGCAAAAATACGCAAAACTTCTTTAGCGTGCCTGAAGGCTATGAACTGAAAGTGCTATATGCGGTCGGTGATCCAATTAACCCTGCATATTCAGAAAAGACAGATGTAACATTAGCTTCAGGTGCTTCTTATCAGTTCCGTGCAGGCGATAACCATGACGGCATGAGCTTTTTCGGTATGCATCCAAGCAACAAAAACTATGCGGCCAAAGAGTCCACCCAAGGTTTACTGGTTTTAAATCACGAATACCTGCAACAAGCTCAACTCCATACGCCAGAAGGCCCGATTACGATCGACGGTGTACGTCCAGAAGATCAGGTCCTTCGTGAAGTGAATGCGCATGGGGTTTCGGTAATTGAGATTAGCAAAGATGCCAATACACAAGAGGTTAAAATTAACTTAAATTCTAAGTTTAACCGTCGTATCACGGCAGCAACCGAGATGGAAATTCATGGACCCGCTCGCGGCTCTGACTTGGTGAAAACGATTTTCTCACCCGATGGAACGTTGACGCGCGGCACCTTTGCCAACTGTGGTAATGGGTATACACCTTGGGGCACTTACTTAACCGCTGAAGAAAACTGGAGTGGTTATTTTGCCCGTCAAGCCAATGATACCCGCGCGATTGCAAAAGAAGAAATTGCATTATCCCGTTATGGTCGTGGCGGTAGTGAGGCCCGTTCATCTCAATACCGCTGGAATACTCCGGTTGCTGAATTAACCGGTGATAAAGGACTTTATGATCGTTGGGATATTTCGGTTAAAGGCGCAAATGCTTTAGCCGATTATCGTAATGTCATGAATACCTGCGGCTTCATTGTCGAGATTGATCCATTTAGCGCGAACACACGTCCAGTTAAACGTACTGCATTGGGCCGCTTTGCCCATGAAGACTGCCGCTGTAGTAATCCGATTCCGGGTCAGCCATTAGCCTTCTATATGGGGGATGATGCAACCGGCGAATATATCTATAAATTTGTTTCTGATGCAGTCTGGGATCCGAAAGATGTCAATGGGGGTTATACTGCTGGTGATAAATACATGGATAAAGGCACATTATATGTCGCTAAATTCAATGATGATGGTACTGGTGAATGGTTAGAACTCAGTTATGGTAAAAATGGTTTAACTGCTGCCAACGAAATTTATCCATTTGCAGGCCAAGACGATATCGTCATTAATCTCCGTCTTGCTGCCGACCATGTCGGTGCGACCAAAATGGATCGTCCGGAATGGGTTGCAGTCAATCCGGAAAATGGTGAAGTCTATGTCACGCTCACCAATAACGGTAACCGCGGACGCGCCTACCCGACCGATGCAGCAAACCCACGTAGCTATATCGACTTCAAAGATTCAAATGCCAGCAATTCAGGCAATATGAATGGTCACATTATCCGTTTTAGTGAAAATGAGAATAATGTCAAAGCAACAACATTTGCCTGGGATATCTTCCTGTTCGGTGCAGAAGCACGTGCTGCCTCTAACATCAACCTTTCAGGTCTGGATGATTTAAATGACTTCTCTAGCCCGGACGGGATGTGGTTCGATCCGCGTGGTATTTTGTGGATCCAGACGGATGATGGCCAGTACACCGATGAAACCAACTGTATGATGCTGGCAGCCCTGCCAGGTACAGTCGGTGATGGCAGAAAAGCATTGGCAGCCAGCACCAAGGCTGAAGGACAGGAAACCTTTGTCGGTGCCAAACTGAATAATGATCGGGTTCGCCGCTTTCTCACAGGTCCATCGGGCTGTGAAATTACCGGTGTGACGATTACGCCGGACTACAAAGCAATTTTCGTCAATGTGCAGCATCCAGGCGGTGCATGGCCAGCCAATCAAAGCGAGCGTTATAGCCGTTTAGGCAAAGTGCCTCGCTCTGCGACTGTGGTCATTACCCGTAAGGATGGCGGTGCGATTGCCGGTGAAGCCTTGGAACAAGCGACAGCATAAAAAAATAAGTTTCATTAAAATGCCGGCAGATGTCGGCATTTTTTATCTGGGATTATTGTTGTAGCATCATGATTTTCTCGATCAATTGCCCTGCAGTCACACCTTGTTGTGACTTCTCGATCCAGTGCCATTGTCCTCGCTGCATTCTTAGAAAATTCGAGCAACGGGTGCCGTAAGTCGGGCTTTGAATAAAAGTCGAGGACAGCAGATGTTCCATTTCAACCGAGATCCCTGTTTCCGGCAACAGTTCAGGAATCACCTTGCGTTCATCTTCCAGAATATCCCAAACCGCATGACACAGATCAGTTTCTGGCATGGCTGGTTGTTGCAGCATGGGTAAAAATTCCTGGGTAAAGCGTTTACGCAAATGCCGGGTCTTATACCAGTCTTCGCTCATCAGGCCGTTGGAGACAACATAGACGCCTTGTGCCAGCACTTGCGGTGCTTCGCCGCGATTGCTCATATACACCGCCTGCTGCTGGTCTCCAACGAACAGGTTAAAACCGGCATAGTCACACTGCCGTTGTTCCAGATCTTGTGCGAAACGAATCGGCGTTAAGTCCGAATTTAAAAAATCCTGGATGATATGACCACGTGAAGTCGGATAATCTGTCCGATCTTGCCCGTTGCGAAAATTGGTAATCACTGCCCAGCGACCTGAGGCCGTGATACCCATCCAGGTGCCGCCCGACTGCAAATCCTGCCCGGCAATAATCGGACTATCTTCCCATTCATGCAATGCCTGTGTAGGCCGCTGATAGAATTCATCCCGATTTGAAATCAGACATAATGGGGTCTCATCCACAACCCGCCAAGCCAGTGCCACGATACACATAATTTACGCTCTCGATCTTTACACATTGAATGTACAACATTTTTCTTTGCTTTCAGCTAAAATCTGTGCAAAACAGAATCACAAGGAACAGGAATGCTCACCTATCCCAATATTGATCCCGTCGCGATTTCGCTCGGGCCCCTGCAAGTCCACTGGTATGGACTGATGTACTTACTGGCATTTTTATTTGCCTGGGGATTGGCAACGTTTCGAGCCAAACAACGCGGCTGGACGCCAGATATGGTCTCTGACCTGATTTTCTTCGGTGCGCTTGGTGTCATCATCGGTGGCCGTGTCGGTTATGTCTTGTTCTATGGTTTTTCTCAGTTCCTCGCAGATCCTTTATGGTTATTCCAGATCTGGACCGGTGGTATGAGCTTCCACGGTGGTTTCCTCGGTGTCATTCTGGCCATGCTGTGGTGGTGCCGGAAATACAAGATGACCTGGTTCCAGACCCTGGATTTTATCGCACCCTGCGTACCAACGGGGCTGATGTTTGGCCGGATTGGTAATTTTATTGGCGGTGAATTGTATGGCCGTCAGGTGACCGATCCCAACTTTGCCTGGGGCATGATTTTCCCGACCGATCCTTTGCAGCTGGTGCGTCATCCATCACAATTGTATCAGGCGCTGTGTGAAGGCCTGATTCTGTTTATTGTATTGTGGTGGTTCAGTTCCAAGCCGCGTCCACGTATGGCGGTCTCTGCACTGTTCCTGATCGGTTATGGTCTGGCACGCTTCGTGGTCGAGTTCTTCCGTGAGCCGGACAATGGTCAGCTGTTTATTGGCTGGATGAGCAAGGGCCAATTCCTGAGCCTGCCAATGATCCTGATTGGCTTGTGGATGATGTGGTATGCCTACCAAAAGAAAATCTATGACTGGGGGCCACAGAAAAACAGTTAAAACCAGCTTAATTGAGCGAGGCACAGGCCTCGCTTTTTTATAGCCAAAATATGCTAAAGTGCCGATTATCTTTTCGATTTCTTCATCACTATGCTTGAGTTCTGGTTCAATCCACAGGTGTCTGTTCTAAAAAAACTGTTGATCTTTATTGTGATTGCCGTGACAGCTGCAGTGTTGTACTGGATGGAACCGCTGCCCTTGGATGCAATTCTGATGTTTGTCGGTACGGGTGTGATTTTTCTGATTTGTCGTTACTGCAAAATCCACTTTGCCAGCAAAAAGCCGACCGGTTTACTGTATAGACTACTGACCTGGATTCCAATTGCCTTATTGATTGCTTTAGTTTTTATGAACATGCAGCAGGGTGAAATCCTGATTCCGGGTGCACAAGGCATTGCTTTTATGGCACTGGCAATTTGTCTGTTTTCACCGCTATCGCTGCTCAATCAGAACTCTCACGATCCAGAGCCGCCACATGCTTGAATTTTGGTATTCCGAACGCTGTCACCGTCAAATCAAACTGATGGTGATTATTGCGACCTGTATTGTCATTTACGCAGCATCAACTGTGGCCCAGTTAGGTCCGGCGTTGGTCGCAGTCAGTCTGGGCATTGGAATTGTCGTGCATTTACTGCATCATTTCCGCTTGAAAATCTCCAAGTCCAATCCCTATGCCAATGGTTTTAGCGCCTTAAGCCGGGTCATTCCTATCATTGCACTGATTACCCTGTTTGGTTATTTACCCGAGCAACATCAGCCATGGGCGAAACTTGCCTTGGGTCTGCAATGTCTTGGCTTTGCCGCGATTGGATTGTTTATCGTATCGGTCTATGAAAACCGTGCGAAGCGCTTTGAGGACTGATCACTTCGCAGCATTTTCTTAGAAGTATGTTTCCAGTCGATAGTAACTATAGGTCAGGTTTTTGGTGCGATAGATTGCATGACTATTCTGCTTGAAATCTGACACCCAGGCACTGCCTGAATATGCCGCAATGTGTCCATATTTATGATTTGAGGTACGGTCAATAATATAGATGTCACCTTTTTTCGGCCGGTCAAAAGAAGCATTAATTTTCTTATAACCCAGTTGCATCAGGGTATTTCCCCAATCCGCTGCTGCCACGGGATGATTGACAATTTTCGCACCCGAAGATTGCAGACCGACACGAATACTGCGCGCACATTTCTGTGTACTGGTATTTCGGGTAATGCCTTGCAGATAACTGGTAAATTTCTCGATATTAATACGCTGACCATTGCCTGCGCCTGAAGCATTACGGACAGTGGCTTTTTGCGTTGGCTTTTTAGGTCTTTGCTCCGATTGGGAACGCACCATGATATTCGCTTGCACAGGAGCATAAACTTCGCTCATGTTCACCTGATGATCATAGATCATGCCTTACCAACCGCTCCTCGCCTGCAACTTAGGCTTTCATATTGTTAACAAGCGGAGGATACTAGCCGGATAAATGTTATTTTTCACATAAAAAATGTAAACAAATTTGTCTATTTTTACAGCATTTAAATTAAGCCTTTCATTCTACTGTAATTACAAAAATAATCATCTTTATAAAAAAATTGTAAAGCAAATAAGACTCAAACAACCAATAAAGTCTGAGCATGCCTGAATAAGCATTCTCTTCATCTATTTTTTCGGCAATCTGGTAGGCATATTTAATGCATTGCAAAGCACTATTCCAAGATAACATTTCACTACAGGACTACATCATTTTTAGCCGCAAATCTCGTATTAAACTAATTCGGTAGTTTTAATATTGAATTGAGATTAACGGAGAAGAAAAAATGACTCAGGATTTAGCCACTGTTTCAAATTTTAATTTAGAACAATATTTAGGTACCTGGTATGAAATTGCACGTTTGCCAATGAAACACCAGCCCGAAGACAGCACTGATATTTCTGCGGTATATAGCTTGAATGAAAATGGTAAAGTTCGGGTGCAGAACCGCTGTCTGGATGGCGATGGCAAGCTCGATGAAGCCATTGCTGAAGCCAGCATCGTTGATGCAGAACATGCCAAGCTTGAAGTCAGCTTTTTACCCGAAGGCCTGCGTTGGATCCCGTTTACCAAGGGCGATTACTGGGTATTAAAAATCGATCCGGATTATCAGACGGCCCTTGTGGGCGAACCTGGTAAAGAATACTTATGGCTGCTACATCGCGGGACGATTTTAGATGAAGCCACTCAACGTGAATATTTAAGCTATGCAGAATCCTTAGGTTATAACCTGTCTGATCTGATTCACACCGTGCATACTGGCCATAAAACGGCTTAATTTACTGTAAAAAGACCTCTATCAGGAGGTCTTTTTTATTCTGGTTTGAGCGATGAAAGCTCATCAAAAAATGCTATGATATGCGCAATTTAAATTCTCCCTTTCAACAGCAAATTATTTTGGAAATAATCTATACTGCTGTTAAAACGGCGATTTTCAACAGATTTAAATAGAGAGACCTATGCGCCAATATCTTGACCTTTTACAACACATTCTCGACAACGGCGGTGATAAAGGCGACCGTACCGGTACAGGGACACGTTCGGTATTTGGTCATCAGCTGCGCTTCGATCTTTCCCAAGGTTTCCCTTTACTTACCACCAAAAAAGTTCATTTCCGTTCTATCGTGATTGAATTATTATGGTTTTTAAAAGGCGACACCAACGTTCAATATTTAAAAGATCATAAAGTTTCGATTTGGGATGAGTGGGCAACCGCCGAACAGACCGCACGTTTTGGCCGCCCTGAAGGTGAACTGGGGCCAGTTTACGGTCACCAGTGGCGTAATTTTGGTGCCAGCAAAAATGCAGATAATAGCTATAATCAGGATGGTTTTGACCAGATCAAATGGTTGATTAATGAAATTAAAACCAATCCGAATTCGCGCCGTCTGATTGTATCTGGCTGGAATCCGAATGAAGCGGGGCAGGTCGCATTACCCCCTTGCCATACCCTGTTCCAGTTCTTTGTACACAATGGCAAATTGTCTTGTCAGCTGTACCAGCGCAGTGCCGATGTATTTTTAGGTGTGCCATTTAATATTGCCAGCTATGCTTTGTTGACGCATATGATCGCGCAAGTCTGTGATCTGGATGTTGGTGACTTTGTCTGGACTGGTGGCGATACCCACTTGTACAGCAACCATTTTGAACAAGCACAGTTACAGCTCAGCCGTGAACCATTAGGCCTTTGTCAATTAAAACTAAATCCTGAGATCAAAGACCTGTTCGATTTCAAATTTGAAGATATCGAAATTGTCGGTTATGAATCTCATCCAGGAATTAAAGCCCCTGTCGCTGTTTAATTTTCTTTATTATAAAATTCCCTCTCCTCCTCGGAGAGGGCTAGGGAGAGGCCTTTTACCACGCGTGAATCGCCAACTCCTTTCAAAATATATTCCCGGCCCTAAAGCGTGAAGGCAATCAAGATAAATTGTGAACCTCTCCTTCGTACCAGTAAAAAATTACACGAAGGGCTTTGGGTTTGATGAGAAGGATCAATACATGTCATTTCAAGATTTAGAAGTTGTACACGTCGTCGCCATGGATCAGCAGCGTTGTATCGGCAAGGGCAATGACCTACCTTGGCATATCTCTGCCGACCTGAAACACTTCAAGGAAATCACCCAAGGCGGTGTGGTGGTGATGGGTCGCAAGACACTAGAGTCGATGGGACGTACTCTACCTAAACGGGTGAACTGGGTCATTACTCGTGATCCAAACTGGGCATTTGCAGGTACCAAAGTCGCTTATAGCATTGAAGATGCACTGAGCCAAGCCGTGGCAGATGTGAAAGCTTCAGAAAAGCCTGAAACCATTTTCATCATTGGTGGCGGTGAAATCTTTAAACAGACCATGGACATTGCCGACCGTC
Organism: Acinetobacter sp. YH18001; assembly: GCF_013416975.1. Taxonomy (NCBI): domain Bacteria; kingdom Pseudomonadati; phylum Pseudomonadota; class Gammaproteobacteria; order Moraxellales; family Moraxellaceae; genus Acinetobacter; species Acinetobacter sp. YH18001. Next base: position 104,556 of record NZ_VPEU01000001.1, read on the forward strand.
TGGAACTGACCCATGTCGACCTGGATGTACAAGGTCATGCCTATTATCCTGAAATTCCGGCAGAATTCAAAAAAGTCGCGACCGAGCAACATATTGACGACAAAACCGGGATTGCTTTTGAGTTTGCAACCTACAGAAAATAAAGCCTATTTCTCATGAAAAAGTGACTATGCAGGGACGCGAATATATTTCCAAGCACTGGAGTCTGTGGCTGCTGGGTAGCCTGTTTACCCTCTTTGTCATTCTGTCGAGTCTGTGGCTCAGCCTGATGCTCTGGGTTCAGCAACCTCTCGGCAAGATTGGCAGCTTGATCCTGATTGGTGTTTGGTTAACGTTTTCCCTGCTGGTACTCGGGATCTACTTCACCCGGCACCTGATCTCGCGTAAAGTCGATAGCATTCTATATCTTCTGGTCTTTCTGTTTTGTCTGCTGGGCTATTTTAGTCTGCAAGCGCGTCAGGATCGGGAGTGGAATCCTGAAGTGGCTCAGTTGTTGCACTATGAACAACAAGGCGATCAGGTCACCCTGCACAATATCCGGAACTTTGACTGGCAAGCTGATGGTCGTTATATCGAACGTTGGGAAAGCCGCAGTTTTGACCTGAACCAGATTAGCGGGGTGAATATCATTACCTCCTACTGGATGGGTCCGAAAATTGCCCACACGCTGGTCAGCTTCGATTTTGCCAATCAAAAACCTCTCACCTTCTCGATTGAAATCCGCAAGGAAAAACATGAAGAGTTTTCTGCAATTGGTGGGTTTTTCCGTAAATATGAATTGAGTCTGGTGGCATCGGACGAAAAAGATATTGTGTATACGCGTAGTAATATTCGCGGGGAGCAGGTGTATTTCTTTCCGGTGAATATGCCCCAAGCTCAGGCCAAAGCCTTATTCAAAGAATATCTGGCCCAGGCCGATGAATTGGCCAGAGAACCCAAGTGGTATAACACCCTGACCAGTAATTGCACCACTCTGGTCTTTGATATGGTTCAGGCAGTATCGCAACAACAATTGCCTTCAGATTATCGACTGTTAGCGTCCGGCTATTTACCGAATTATCTCTATGATCTGAAAGTGCTGGATCAATCCTGGGATATGCACACCTGGTACCAACGGGCGCATGTGAATCCACGAGTCAAACAGAGCGCCGATCTGTCTAGCCAGGAATATTCGCAGCGACTTCGTCAAGGCCTGCCTGCACCTCAGACACATTAACTGGCGTTTTTATCACTGTAAATAAAGATACAAAATCAACTGGAACCTGAGTCATTTTTTTGTTTATATACAAATAGCTAATCAATAATCAGAGTATCTTTCATGCTAAAAAAATTAACTGCAATTGCCCTATTAGGCTCGGTATTGGCTGTAATGGGCTGCGAGACCGTGCCGAATACCGCCACCACACAAACCACGAATCATTTACAACTTTTGCAAAATCGTACCTGGATTGCCACACAGATTGGCAATACTGAAATCAAGACCGCAGCTACTGCATCTCATCTTCCAAGTCTGCAATTTGATACCAGCACCCAGCGTGTTTCCGGTTCAGATGGTTGTAACCGGATCATGGGCAGCTATACGGCGGGCAAAGATACTTTGAATTTAAGCCAGATGGCAACAACACGCATGGCCTGTATGCATAATGATCAGCTTGATCAAAAATTTAATGAAGCTTTAGCCAAGGTGACGCATTATCAGGTATTTGGTAAAACCCTAAAACTATTGGATCGTCATGGTAATGTGTTAATTCAGCTGGAAAGTGCAGTTCAGCCACGTTAAGACTTCCCTACAAAAAGCCTGTATTGGCGGGCTTTTTTTATCTTTCATACTGATGGGCCAGGATTTAACCATCAGCCCAGTTCAATCGAATGAGGAATCAGCCATGCAACAAGCACTTTTTGGTGGTGGATGCTTTTGGTGTACCGAAGCGGTATTTTTACAAATTCAGGGCGTTCAGCAAGTCCTGAGTGGCTATGCCGGCGGTCATACCCCTGAGCCAAATTATGAGGCCGTGTGCGGCGGTGAAACCGGCCATGCTGAAGTTATTCTGGTTGATTTCGACGAAAACCAGATCAGCTATGCCCAGCTCCTTGAGGTGTTTTTTGCGACGCATGATCCAACCACTTTGAACCGTCAGGGCAATGACGTCGGCACCCAATATCGTTCCGTGATTTATTATCTGAATGCTGAACAAAAAACTCAGGCAGAAGCAGCCATGGATGCTTTAAAAAATGAAGGCCTGAATATTGTGACTGAACTCAGCCCGATGCCGACCTTCTATCCTGCTGAGGAATATCACCAAAATTTCTTTGCGAAAAACCCAAACCAAGGTTACTGCAATTTTGCCATTCCGCCAAAACTGAATAAATTACGCAGTAAATTTATGACTTTGTTAAAAACCCATTAATTTGCATAAAAAATGGGGATAAAAAAAGCGACTGAAATCAGTCGCTTTTTTTTGTTAGCTGAATCTTAGTTATCGGTTGCAAAGGCAATATCGCTGAGTCCGGCTCCACTCGCACGCGACATGACTTGAGCTACCGTGTCATAACGGGATTCTTTATCTGCTTTCAGCACAATCGTCGGCTGACGTTCAGTCTGACCTGCTTCATTAAAACGGGTCTGCAATTCGTCTAGGGTCAGGACATTGCCATTCCAGGCAATCTCACCTTCCGCATTGATGCTGATTGTGACATTTTCAGGCGGCAGATCAATAATCTCCGCAGTGGTTTGTGGCAAGGTTAATGGAATTGATGGGTTCGCAACGGTCGCTGTCACCAAGAAGATGATCATCAATACCAACATAATGTCGATGAGGGGAATGAGATTCATCTCATTCATACCTACATCGTTGTCTTCACCCAGTTGAAAAGCCATTAAGCTTGACCTCCCACTAAACTCTGTTGTGTTACTTTTTCATCAGACTTTTTTGCAGCAGATTCCTGTTGCAACATGGTGTCAATCAACAAGCCATGTGCCTGATCTTGTAACTCATGCGCCAAACCACGATTGAAACGCACACAGATGTTATAAGCCAGTACCGCAGGAATCGCGACGGCCAAGCCTAGACCCGTCATGATCAAGGCTTCACCGACTGGGGTTGCCACTTGTGCCAGACCAGCCTGACCGCTTTTACCCACTGCAACCAGCGCATGGAAAATACCCCACACGGTACCAAACAAACCGACAAATGGTGAAATCGAAGCAATCGTACCGAGGACGGATACCCCTTTTTCAGCATTGGCTTTTTCGGCTGAAATCTGACGTAACAATGCCTGTTCTGCCACTGCCTTACGCTGTTCAAAGCCCAAAGGAGCCAATTTGGTTTTCAGTTGCTCCAATGCTTGAGACAGCTGGGTATAAGCAACTTGTTTAAGCTGGCGAGTGCCCATTAAACGCAGCACAAAAATGGTCCATGTCGCAATCGACATTGCCAATAACACGAAGTACAGCGTTTTACTGACTGCATCAGCGTGTTGCCAATAAACTGAAAAGTTCATCTTCGAACTCCTAATGGGTTAGCCGTTATTTGGTAATTTGAAAATCGAAAGGCTGCTCAACCCGGGTTGGATAAGCCACACCATTTTCCACATATTTGGTTAGTTGCGCGCGGCGTACCGCTGCTTCAACTTTACGGTTCACTGCCGAGCTACAATCCGAATTACGTGCAGTCGCAGAAACCACTTTACCCTGCTCATTTGCCGCCACATCGACTACCATCGAACAAGTCGCTTTTAACTCACCTGAAGACAAGGAAACTTTCGGTGCGCGCTGCCAGCTCACTCCACCCCCAATCGAGACACTTTTTGGTGATGGCGGCGCAGCAGGTGCTGGCGGTGCTACAGGCGCAGGTGGCGCGACTGGAGCTGGTGCCGGTTGCACTTTGGTTTCGGTGACCACTGTCGGTACCACCGGACTTGGGGTTGGTTTAGCTTCAACGGGTGGTGCTTTCACGACTTTAGGTGCTTCTGCCTTCTTCACCTGTTCTATTTTTTCAACTTTTTTCGGTGGTGGTGGCAGTGGTTTATCTACAATTTTGACTTCTTTGGGCTTAGGCGGCTCTTTTTGTGGCTCGGCCTTCGGCTTTGGCGGTAAAGGTTTGGGTGCTTCCTGCAATTTTACAAAGCGCACTTTAAGCGGCTCTTTCTCTACAGGCTTGAGCTCCGGTGCGTCCATCTGGCTCACTGCCCACAATAGGCCCACATGTCCAACGAACACGGCCGCCAGAATCGAGATGACTTTCTTTTTCATCTTGTTGGGCGGTGTAGGTGGCATGGGAGCAGCAACTTGACTCATTAAATCTATTACCTTGAGGAGATGATGTGAAACAAACAATCAAGCTCATCGGTTAGCACAATTAAAGTACGCCAATAATAAATGAGAAGTGTTTTCATTTGCAACTACTAATCATACCTTTCACTGATTTTTTTTGCATCAAAACAAAAAAAGGCACACTAAAAGTATGCCTTTTTAAATAGGGATGCAAGTTTTATTGGAACACCACAGTTTTATTGCCATCGACAATAATACGGTCTTCCAAATGCCATTTCACTGCACGTGCCAGTACATTACGTTCTACATCCTGACCGAGTTCACGCAACTGTTCAACGGTAAAGTCATGATTGACACGTTCTACGTCCTGCTCGATGATCGGACCCTGATCCAGATCGGCAGTAACATAGTGTGCAGTCGCACCGATCAGCTTGACACCTTTTTCATGCGCCTGCTTATACGGATTTGCACCGACAAATGCGGGCAGGAATGAATGGTGAATATTGATCACTTTCATTTCCCACTTACTTACAAATTCTTCATCTAGAATCTGCATATAACGTGCCAATACCAACAGGTCATTGCCCTGCATTAACTGGTCAATTTCTGCATAGGCTTCAGGCTTGTTGTCTTTGGTCACCGGCACCACTTCAAATGGAATCCCAAAGTTTTCAACCGCTTCGCGTAAAGTCTCGTGATTCGATACCACCTTGGTAATTTCACATGGCAACCCACCACGGGCATGACGCCATAACAGCTCAAGCAAGGCATGATCGACCTTAGACACCAAAATACCGACTTTCTTCACATCGCTGACCAGAGCCAGACGCCATTGCATGCCATAACGCTCTGCGACATTTACCGCAAAAGTCTGGGTAATGCTTTCTTTACGGCTTTGCAGATGATCCAGTTCAAATTCAACGCGCATGAAGTAACGGCCGCCCTGCGCTGCTGTCGCATATTGGTCAAGCGCAGTAATATTGGCACCTTGATGATACAAGAAGCTCGAAACAGCCTGCACGATGCCCGGCTTGTCTTCACAAGTAATCAATAAACGTGCGGTGTTAGCAGTCGTCATATTCATGTTGGTTTAAGTCACTAATCAGTTAAATTAAAAAATAAGCCGAGTATTCTAACGCGTTTCTTGGATATTCTGAATAGTTTGTTCAGATTCAGAATCTTTAGACGACGACAGGCTGGCAAAAAGTTCCGAAGAGCCCAAACTATTCAATAAACCTTCATAAGTTTGACGACTTTCACCACGTAAATACGCCCCTTCCAGGAATACCATTTGACGGAGTGCCTGCCAGACCCATTTTTCTTCCAGCGTATTGGAATCAGTCAGATGACCTGACATATACAGGAAGTTGGTCCAGTTGGTCAGTACAATCCACAGGTTAATGATCAGTGCTTCAATCTCTGAATCGGTCATGTCCATCAGGCCTGCATTAACAAAGCCCTTATAGATTTTCTGGCCCTGTTGCATTACCTGCCCGGCAAAGCGTGGATACATCTTGCGAAAATCTTCGTTATTTTCCACCAGATGATAGACATCACGATGCAGGAAACGATAAGCCCATAACTGGCTGCTCAGTACCTGAAAATAATGCACCTTGTCATTGGCATCCAGCGCACGGTCATCCGGCAGCGCCAGCATTTCCAGAGTTTGCTGCTGGTACTCCTCCATCAGTTCTTTAATAATTTCATTCTTATTACGGAAATGATAATACAGGTTACCAGGGCTCATCCCGAGTTCAGCCGCAATATGATTGGTGGTCACAGAGCGTTCGCCACGTTCATTGAACAGCTGCAAACTGAGCTGCAAGATACGCTCTTTAGTTTTTAAGGTTTTGGTTTGGGACATCCTAAAATAACCATTCAGTTCGTGCATTAGCAGGCTAACACACAAAGTCACTTGACTAATTAGAGTATTTGCTCTAAAAATTAATTAATCGATTTTTGAATAATGGTAGTGCGGCATGAACAGTCACACAAAAACAATATCAATGACACCCCATTTTTTTGATGGCCAATACTTAAATGAGCTTTTGGCACAACAAAAACATGCTTACTTAAACTATCCTTTGCCGACGGCAAAGGAACGCATCGATCGTTTAGCTCGACTTAAGCGTATCTTAGTTAAGTATCAAGATCAATTTGCAGAGGCAATTAATCAGGATTATGGTAACCGCTCGATTGGGGAAACCAAAATTGGTGAACTACTCACCTGTCTGGAACATATCAAATATTATAGCAAAAACTTGACCCGATGGATGAAACCCTCCAAGCGTCATGTCGGCATTATTCATCAACCGGCCAAAGCTTGGGTGCAATATCAGCCTTTGGGCGTGATTGGGATTATTGCACCGTGGAACTATCCATTGTTGCTGTCCATTGGCCCGCTCATTTGTGCATTGGCTGCCGGCAACCACGCCATGATCAAGATTTCTAGTGCATCGGCTGCGTTTGGTGAAGTGCTTGAAAAAGCCTTGGCAGAAGCCTTTCCGAAAGAGCTGGTCGCAGTGGTCAATGGTGGCGGTGTGATCTCAGATGCTTTCTGTCGTCTAGCCTTCGACAAAATGATTTTTACCGGCTCGACTGCTGTGGGTAAAACCGTGATGGCAGCCGCAGCAGAAAATCTGGTTCCGGTGATTCTGGAACTCGGGGGCAAGTCTCCAGTCCTGGTACATCCATCAATTGATCTGCGTGATGTCGCACAGCGGATTGCGGTGGGCAAACTCTGGAATGCCGGTCAAACCTGTGTCGCACCGGACTATATGTTCCTGCCTCGTGGCAAGACGGCAGAATTTATTGATCATTTTAAAGCCTGCGTAGAAAGAATGTATCCGGATATCACTCATAATCAGGATTACACCTCGATTGTGAATGACAAACAGTACAACCGTCTGCAAGGCTATCTGGATGATGCACGTGAACAGGGTGCTCATGTTATTGAAATCAATCCGCGCCATGAAAATTCCGCTGATCTGCGTAAAATTTCCCCCACCATTGTGACCAATGTCACACCAAGCATGCAGATCATGCAGCATGAAATCTTTGGTCCACTGCTGCCAATCATGGAATATGATCAAATTGATGAAGTTATCGACTTTATTAATAGCCGTCCACGCCCACTTGCTTTATACTACTTCGACTTTGATCAAGCGCGTGCTGATTATGTCGCACAGCGTACCCATTCAGGGCATTTCGGGCAAAATACGGTATTAACCCATGTTGCACAAGACGATCTACCATTTGGGGGTGTCGGTGCATCAGGTATGGGGAAATATCACGGTCCAGAAGGCTTCTTCAGTTTGTCGCATGAACGCTCGGTAATGTCGAATCCAAAGCTGTATAGCTTGAAATACATTCTGCCGCCGTTCAATAAACCGATTCACAAGCTGATTTCGAAGACACTTCTCCGTTAAATGATCAAGGCATGAGCTATCGATATAGCTCGTGCTGCGTTTTGACGAAAATCGCTTGTCTTTTAAGCGCATTTTTGATATAAAACGCCCCTTGAATGATTTCAATCCGTTTATTTTTGACTGGCCATACAGATTTGCTGTTGGCTAAATCAATGGAGTTACACCATGTCTAAGGTTTGCCAAGTTACCGGCAAGCGTCCAGTCGTTGGTAACAACGTCTCACACGCCAACAACAAAACTAAACGCCGGTTCGAGCCGAACCTGCACCACCACCGTTTCTGGTTAGAAAGCGAAAAACGTTTTGTACGTCTTCGTTTAACCACTAAAGGTATGCGTATTATCGACAAATTGGGCATTGAAAAGGTTGTTGCTGACCTACGTGCTCAAGGTCAAAAGATCTAAGGAGTCTGAACCATGCGTGATAAAATTCGCTTAGTTTCTTCAGCTGGTACAGGTTATTTCTATACCACGACTAAGAACAAACGTACTATGCCGGAAAAAATGGAAATCAAAAAATTTGATCCAAAAATCCGTCAACACGTAATCTTCAAAGAAGCTAAAATCAAATAATTTTGGCTTTTTAAAAAAAACGACCCTTTCAGGTCGTTTTTTTTTGCATTTTTTTTACCCCACTTGATAAACTTTCTACATGTTTTGGCACTTTTTGTGCTTATTTCCCAGCAAACCTAACTAAAGGAGTATTTAGTGCCACATGACGTAGAACTCATTATATTATTGGCTGTTGGTTTTGGCTTAGCCCTGGTTTTTGGCTATATCGCTGCACGTCTGCGCCTCCCTCCACTTATCGGCTATCTGGTGGCCGGCATTCTGATTAGTCCCAATACACCCGGTGTGGTCGGCGATATTCATCTGGCCAACCAGCTGGCAGAATTAGGTGTCATGTTCCTGATGTTCGGGGTCGGGATGCATTTCTCGCTAAGTGATCTGATGCAGGTGCGGCGGATTGCATTGCCCGGTGCAATTTTGCAAATTGCAGTCGCCACTCTGCTCGGAGTGGGAGTCTCGATGTTATGGGGCTGGAGCTTTGGCTCTGCGCTCGTATTCGGTTTAAGCCTATCCTGTGCCAGTACGGTGGTTCTACTCAAAGCACTCGGTGATCGTGGTCTGCTCGATTCAATTAATGGCCGGATTGCCGTCGGTTGGCTTTTGGTCGAAGATCTGGTCATGGTCTTGGCCTTGGTATTATTGCCGGCCACTGCCTTACTTCTAGGCGGACAAGCACTTGAAGGTGCGAGCGATGAAAATATCTGGGCCACTTTAGGCATTACCCTGCTGAAAGTCGCAGGCTTTATTGCCTTTATGCTGATTATTGGTAAACGTCTGGTGCCGATGATCATCCAAGTCGTGGCACGTCTGGGTTCTCGTGAGCTGTTTACCCTGACTGTGGTCGCTGCGGCCATCTCGATTGCCTTTGGGGCCTATAAGGTTTTTGGGGTATCTATGGCGCTGGGGGCTTTCTTTGCCGGGATGGTGGTGAAAGAGTCAGATTTCAGTCATCGCGCGGAACAAGAAACCTTGCCGCTGCGTGAAATCTTCTCAATCTTATTCTTTGTTTCTGTCGGCATGCTGTTTGATCCGCGTATTTTACTGGAACAGCCACTCCATGTGCTGACAGTCGTCGGCATTATTCTGATTGGTAAAACTCTTGCAGCAATGGCACTGGTATTGTTCTTCCGCTATCCAATCAATACCGCGCTGACTGTTGGCGCTTCGCTGGCACAGATTGGTGAATTTTCATTTATTTTGGCAGCACTTGGGGTGTCACTGAATCTGCTTTCACTAGAAGGTCAAAACCTGATTCTGGCGGGTGCATTGATCTCGATCACTCTTAATTCCTTTATCTTCTCCGCGATTGAACCGGTACAAAAATGGATTCGGGAACGCTCGACCCTGGCACGCTTACTGGAACGCAGTGGTGATCCATTGGCAATGTTACCCGATGAAGTTTCACAGGATTACTTGCGTGATCAGGTGGTGCTGATTGGTCATGGTGAAGTGGGTCGTCGTATTACCCGCTCATTAATGGAAGAAAATATCAAGGTGGTTATTGCAGAAGAAAACCGCGATATTGTCGAAAATCTGCGTGAAAAAGGTATTGCCGCGGTTTCAGGCGCTGCGACTGAAGCCGGTGTTTTGATCCAGGCGCATATTCAACATGCGCGCTTACTGGTCATTTCCCCTATGGATATCATCGATATTCATAAAATTGTAGATATTGCCAAGACCTTGAATCCGAAAATTCAGGTATTGGTCTGTGCCGAAAGCAAGGAAGAAGCTGAAGCGATCCGTCGTGATAATATCGGCGCGGTGTATTATGCCAAAGAAGAAATGGCGAAAAATATGAGTAATCATATTTTAAACCAGATCGAAATTGCGCATCAGCATCCCCCTTCTCATTAATCTCTCTGCATAAAAAAAGTTGCCCAATGTGGCAACTTTTTTTATGCATAATCACAAGATTTTTTGTAATAAGCTGACTTCAAATCATCAGGAGTAAAATCAAAGAAACGAGGTTTTCATTTCTTGAAACTCACCTTGAGCTCGTACTTAAAATCTAACTTATTCCCCAACCCTTTAAAATCAAAAAGCACACCGATAGTGTGCTTTTGAATACATTGTAATCTTAACTCATATACTTCGGCTCTTCATCTACGACTTCAGCCTGCCATTCATTGACCTGCTGTTCCAGCAAGCCATACAGGGCCGCCTGAATCATCTGCTGCGCAATCACAGGCGTCTGCTCTCCGAGTAGAGCCTTCACCTCGTCATTAAACTGAATCATGACCAAAGGCTGTTTATGCGAACCTGCATTGCGTAAAGCCAAGGCACCACCTTCAAGTTGAACGAGTTCTAAAATCGCGTCTTGATTACCAAATAAGTCTTTCAACTGTTCTATAGACATATATCCTCCATGTTCAACATGGTGGCAAAGAGCCGGGTGCACTTTGCATCATTAGAGTAATTGATATAGGGTTAAAAATTCTAATTTCAAGTACGGTCGATCCGATTAAAATTCAATCATCTCATTGCGAAAACCATCGATGAGTTGTGTTAAGTCACGATGCCATTCTCTTAATATAGCAGGATCAGGTAACCATGCTTGTGGAGACTGTGTGACTTTAATGATGAGATTTGAGGAGGTTTCGTCTTCGGGTTCCGGTGTACTCGGTTCAGGCGCATACTGGCACAGACGATAGGCACGTTTCAGTTCAGCAATGAAACCGCTCTTGGATAAGTGTTGTAATACGGCTACTTCGGGTGAAATCTGGCCTTTGGCTGCCATTAGTTCTTCGATCGATTTCAGCGTCGGATTGGCATCATTCAGGCGATAGTAACGCACCAGTTCCTGCAAAAATGCCAATAAAGCGCCATGTAAATGAAATACAGTCGCCTCACGTTGTGCCTGAGCCTGTTGCACATGCTGGGTTTGCTCTGCCTGCTGGCAGGCAAGACGGGAAAAATACAGTTTTTGATTGGTACGGTCCGCATGATAGCGAGCAACACGGGTCATTGATATTTCCTAAGGTTTTAAACAAATTTTGGCTTTTATAAAGTAAAAGGTTCGCTTTCATTTCGCAATCAAAACATGTTTAAACTGAATCCATCCAGTACTGAAATCCAGAAAATCTAACTGCCTGCACGAGTACAACCATGAGCACAACAAGGTTAAATTTCAGCCATAAAAAAGGAGCATATCAAGTGCTCCTTTTCCAGTTTAAGCCTCGGGCTTATCTTCTGCTTGTTTTACCCGGATTCCATGTCCGTGCAAGCGCAAAGTATTCAGGCCTTTAATGGCTTTGATGGCTTCACGTGCATGCGGCATTTCTACAAAGGCAAAACCTTTTGATTTCCCGGTTGCCGCATCGAGCACCAAAGTACAAGTATTCACTGTGCCATATTCCTGGAACAACTTCAGCAACTCGGCTTCTGTGACCGTACGTTCTAAATTACGAACTAAAATTTTCATCTGATAACCTTAAGAAGATAGGCAAAAAATATCAAAAAGCACGCGCCTACTCTACTTTTTGTATGCAACAACTTTGCTATAGTTTAATCGAGATCAATGCCAAAATCTAAATTAATCGATTGACGTTCAATTAAGGCACTTTTCACGGTCTGCTGCCGGGTTTTGTAATGGGTTTCCGTGGTACATAAATGCCGGGTGAGATCATTCAAGAAATAACTTGCGACTTTACGCCCCTGCGCATCGACCGTTTCCCGCGCCCAGTGATTCAGGTTTTGTTTGGTCAAAATCAATTCATTTTTGGCCCGGGTCAGCGCTACATACAGCACACGACGTTCTTCTTCAACATCATCAAAGTCGCCTTGGGCGCGTGCATGCGGATAATTTCCCGGCGTGACATTGGCCACATAACAGACATTTTGCTCTGTGCCTTTGGCTGAATGAATGGTAATCAGGGTCACCACATCATGATCGGACTGGCGTTCAATTTCCGAAATCGACACTGGATCGAGCACATATTCCTCTAAAAATTCACTCAGCTGTGAGTGCTTGGAGGCCAGTTGTTTCACCAGTTCAAAATCACCCTGACGACGTGGCCAGTCTTTTTTATAGTTCTCTGCCAGTTGTGTTTCAATTGCCTGAATCGCAAGACTGACACAAGCCTGTACTTCGCCTTTCAGCACGCTCATCTGCTTCATGATCAGAATCGCATTTAGAGGTATCTTGCCAAATTTCTCCAGTTTATCGGAGATTTTATCGATTTCAGGTTCCAGCAGAATGTGTTGCGCCAGCTTGCTTGCACCGACATCACCGACACCATTCCACAGGGTCAAGAAACGCATCCAGGCGATATCATCCAGCGGATTGGCGACCACACGCAGCATGCTGAGCAAATCTTTGACATGTGCCGTTTCCAGCAGCTTCATACCGCCAATAAATCGATACGGTACATTGGCCGCGATACAGGCTGCTTCAATATGCCGCGCGGCAAAACTGGAACGCACCAGTACCATATGTTCGCCCCATTTGCTGCCCTGTAGATAATGACGCTCTTTAATATCAATTGCGATCCATTTGGCTTCATCAAACTCATTCGGAAATATATGCATGCGCGGCTTTAGGCCCTCGCCACGATAAGCTTCCAGACGTTTGTTATATTTGATTTCAGACTGATCCAGCAGCCAGTTGGACAGATCCAGAATTTCCTGGGTCGAGCGGTAGTTTTTTTCCAGTTTAAAAATCTGCGCATCTGGTACCCGTTCTTTGAAATGATGAATATTTTCAAAGTCTGCGCCACGGAAACCATAAATCGACTGCGCATCATCGCCGACACAGAACAGGCTGATCCGGTCTTTCAGTGGCTCCAGCAAAGCCCATTGCAGCGGATTGGTATCCTGCATTTCATCGACCAGCATATGTCGACAGATTGAAGCCACATAATCGACCAAGCCTTCTGATTGTGCCAAAGCTGTCGCCACCACCGCCAGAATATCGTCATAATCCAGAAAGCTGCGTGCCTGCTTACGTGCTTCGTACTCTTTCATAATCTCGGCAATCTGGTCTTTTAAGGCCAGATATTCCGGCATCTGCTTTTCCAGTGCCAGACTGAGCTTCTGCCGAGTATTACGTGCAAAGGAATATAAATCGCAGAGTTCTTGTGGCTTGGGCAAATGATTGGGATTTTTCTTGTCATCACGGCCACGAATCAGACGGAACATCATCAACTGATCATCACGATCAATAATCGAGAACTGTTCCAGACCAAAGGCCTTCGGAATACGGCGCAACAGATACATACAGAAAGTATGAAAAGTCGAGGCACGCAAACCTTTGGCTTGATCCCCCAAGGCTAATTCCACCCGCGCTACAATTTCACTGGCTGCACGGCGGGTAAAGGTCAGAATCTGAATCTGGTTGGCGGGTACACCCTGCTCAATCAGGTAAGCTGCACGTGCCACGATGGTCTTGGTTTTGCCACAACCTGCCCCGGCCAGCACCAGACTATGTTTTGTTTCTGTGGTCGCTGCTTGCTTTTGTTGGGGATTTAATTCATCAATCAGGTTGGCTAAACTCATTTTCACTCATCGTTTTGTGGATGGCTGTAGTTTAGCAGATCGCTCTTATAATTATGGCTTTTCATCCGCCCTGAAACAGCAGCAAATTTTATCTCTTGATTTGTTTGCTATAGGGTAGACAGCATAGATGCCGTCTGCTGGATTGAGATATAGGAACATACCCTCAATCCAGCAAAGGATTTCTGTTACCTTGCGAAGCAGTGCTTCTCATCCATGAAAAGCAAGATCTGCTTATGCGTTATTATCTGCCATTACGTAAAGCTTGTGCAGCAATGACGATCTTGTAAAAGAAAACTAAATACGCTGTTCCTCAATATTTTTAATTGTTTTGGACACTGCTTTTTCCAGATTCACTTCCGCATTTTTTAAGGCTTCTTCCCGGCTACAATCTGGTGGATTAATCCCGATAATCTGACTAAATCCAGACTCATATAGTGACTCAATCCCATCGCCCACCAGTCCAGCAAATGCAAGCACCGGTTTATTGAATTTTTGCGCTACTTGTGCCACGCCAAATGGTGTTTTTCCTAACTTAGTTTGATGATCAAGCTTGCCTTCACCGGTCAGAACATAATCGGCTTGAGCTATTTTATTGGCTAAATCTGTCTGCTGAATGATGAGTTCCACACCTGATCGAATAGAAGCAGCTGTGAATGCCATTAAGCCAAAACCGAGTCCACCTGCCGCACCCGCACCTGCAACATGACGATGATCACGTCCAATGTGCCGAGCAACCAGATCGGCAAAATGACTGAGGTTTTGATCCAGTTGCTTGACCATTTCCGGTGTCGCACCTTTTTGTGGGCCAAAGATCGCTGAAGCACCATTGGGTCCACACAGCGGATTATTCACATCCGATGCAATGATAATTTCAATATCCGCCAGCCGTGAATCCAGTTCGGATAAATCAATTGCTATGATTTGATCTAGGTTTCCACCGCAAGCCTGTATTTCTAATCCTTGGGCATCTAAAAACCGAGCGCCTAAAGCCTGTGCCATTCCCGCACCGGCATCGTTCGTCACACTGCCACCCAAGCCAATGATGATTTTACTGGCCTCTAAATCGAGCGCAGACTTGATCATTTCTCCTGTGCCACAGGTTGAGGTCAGCAGAGGATTACGCTTTGCAGCTTCCAGCAGATCTATGCCATTGGCTTTGGCCATTTCAATGATTGCGGTTTTTCCTGCATCAATTACGCCAAAATACGTCTGGATGCGCTGATCAGGCAATGGGCCTGTCACTTCACAGGGAATGCGCTGTCCTTTTGAACTTGAGATCAGCGTATCGACAGTGCCTTCCCCTCCATCCGCCATAGGAACATGAATACACAAAGCATCAGGCAACACGTTTTGAATGCCACGCTGCATGGCCTGACAGGCTTGTTCAGCACTCATACTTTCTTTAAAGGAATCTGGAGCAAGAACAAAAGTAAGCGGCATATGGTTATTTTTATCTATCAATAAAGTCTAGATTCTGGATAAATCCAAGAGAATCTACAAGTCTTTATTTCCAGCCCAACTCAATTGCTGTGATCTCATTAATCAGGGTCTGATCCAGAGATCCCGGCATTTTACTCGTGGTTTCGGACAGCGGGATATGTCCTGCCATCAGTTCTGCCTTGGCTTGTGGGAACACAGGTTGCTGATCTGGAAATGCATAACCTATTGGATAAATCGGCTGACCTGTGGCCAGATCATATTTATCACTGGCACCAAAGGCATGCAGTAACTCATGTACCAAAACAATTTTATTTTGTTCAGACTGCTTTTGAGAGGCAAACAGGTTGACCGAACCAATCCGGCCTTTTTGCAAGGCAGTTGAATGCTTTAATTGCCGGGTTTGTGCCGGATCATAATAATTTAAAAACAGGGTCAGACTGGCAGAAGGGTCCGAACTTTGTTGCTGTTTCCAGGCATAAAATCGAAACTTTAAACTCCATACAACAGTATCGAAAATTGAGGCCTGCTCAGGGACTTTAGGCGGTAAAACTTTAAGCTCACGACCCAAATTAAAATAAAAATAAGTGGGTTGATTCCGATATTGCTGTGCTGATTTTTGTAGAAAGTCTCTTGCCGTTTCTAGATCCTGAACTGACAGTTGCTGGATGTATTGCTGTGTGGTCGGTAATCCATCTGCATTAATCGGATGCAACAGAACCATGACCGGCTTTGACCAGTTCTGATTTTGATCACGATAGGCATTGACTGCAACGATCAATAAAATACTTAATAAAATCAGAATCCGAATCTTTTTCCACATATCCCCAAGCAACCTTATTTATTTTTTTTAAAATATCGACACATCATAAATAAAAAATGCCGACTTTCGTCAGCATTTTTTTAAGTTTAAACTTTATTTAGGCTTCAACCCATTTTCCATTCTGGTAAACCAGAGACCATTTGGTTTGCTTGCCTTCCGCATTTTCAGAGCCAATATATTGCGATTGGTTCTTGCGACTGAATTTCACCAAAGTCGGGTTACCTTCCGGATCTGCATCAGGCGCTTGCAAGATAAACTGATATTTCGGATCCAGCTGTTCAGCCACAGAGCGAATCTCGGCAACTTTCGGTGCCCGTGTTTCACGCACTTTCGGGAATTTGCTGGCCGCCAGAAACAGGCCGGCCGCACCATCACGCAGCACAAAGAAGTCATCGTGCTTGGTCGAGCGTAAATGTTCCATCTTGATCGGATCGACACGCGGAGGTGCCGGCTGACCACTCTTTAATACTTTACGGGTATTGTCACAACTGTTGCAGGCGAAGTATGGCCCAAAACGACCCGTTTTAAGCTGCATTTCGCCATCACATTTGTCGCATGGAATGGTTGGGCCATCATAACCTTTGATCTTGAACTCTCCTTCTTCGAGTTCATAACCATCACAGTCCGGGTTATTGCCACAAACATGCAGTTTACGACCGCCATCAATCACATAGCTGTCCATTGCCGTTTCACACACCGGACAACGTTTCTTCGACATCAGGTCAGCGGTTTCGGCCGCATCATCATCAGACAGTGCAGCCAGAGACTCGACTGGGGTCAGGTTCAAGGTTCCCTTGCAACGTTCTTTCGGTGGCAGGTTATAACCAGAACAGCCCAGGAAAACGCCTGTGGTTCCGGTACGAATCTGCATTGGACGCTCACATTCTTTACAATGTACCGCATCCACTTCCACTGGCTGATTACGGCGCATACCGTTCTCGCCTTGTGCCGTAGTCAAACGCTGCTTGAAATCGCCGTAGAAGCTGTCTAACAGCTCTTTCCAGTTACGCTCACCATCTGCCACCTTATCTAGCTGACCTTCAAGATCTGCGGTAAAGGCGTAGTTCATCAGGTTATTGAAGTTTTCATCCAGACGGTCGGTGACGATCTCACCCATCTTCTCGGCAAAGAGACGACGGTTATCGAGCTTCACATAACCACGATCCTGAATGGTCGAGATAATTGCAGCATAGGTCGATGGACGGCCAATGCCTTTTTTCTCGAGTTCTTTGACCAGTGAGGCTTCAGTAAAACGAGCTGGTGGCTTGGTGAAATGTTGAGATGGATCAAGCTTCTCAAGTTTCAGCACTTCACCGACTTTCACTGCCGGTAACAGAATATCGTCATCCGCTTTGTTGGCACCACGCACCCGGGTAAAACCATCAAAGACCAGCGTCCGGCCTTTGGCTTTCAGTTCTACGCCATTGGCATTGACTAAAATGGTTGAAGACAGGTATTCAGCCGGTGTCATCTGACAGGCCACAAACTGGCGCCAGATCAGGTCATAGAGACGCTGTGCATCACGCTCCACACCGACCAGACTGTCACCTTTGAGGCCCACAGTAGATGGACGGATTGCCTCATGCGCTTCTTGCGCGCCGGCTTTATTGCCATAGCGGTTGGGTTTGGCCGGCAGGTACTTCTCACCAAATTCTGATTCGATATGGCCACGGACCATGCTTACCGCATCATCACTCAGGAAGGTCGAGTCGGTACGCATATAGGTAATGAAACCGGCTTCATACAGGCGCTGTGCCAGCATCATGGTTTTCTTCACAGAAAAACCGAGACGGGTACTGGCCGCCTGTTGCAACGTTGACGTGATATAGGGCGCGCTTGGATTGACTTTGGTTGGCTTATCTTCACGGGCAGAAACGGTATAATCCGCATCTTTAATCAGGTTTAAAAGTGCATCCGTTTCGTCTTTATTACGAAGCTTTAAAGTCTTGCCATGTTGCTTGACTGCTTCCAGACGGATGTCATCTTTTTTCGATTTGGTATCGGCAAACACCTGCCAGTATTCTTCAGGAATAAAGGCCCGAATTTCACGTTCGCGCTCAACCACCAGTTTCACCGCAACCGACTGTACACGGCCGGCTGACAGGCCACGGGCAATCTTTTCCCACAAGAGTGGTGAAATCATGAAGCCGACCACGCGGTCCAGAAAACGGCGTGCCTGCTGGGCATTGACTTTATTGGTGTCCAGACGTGAAGGATGCTTAAAGGCTTCCTGAATGGCATTTTTGGTAATTTCGTTGAAGACCACACGTTGATAACGTGACTCATCGCCGCCAATCACTTCTTTTAAATGCCAGGCAATCGCTTCCCCTTCCCTGTCCATATCCGTTGCCAGATAGACTTCATCGACTTGCGCTGCCAGTTTTTTCAGTTCGGCAACCACATGTTCTTTGCCAGGAAGCACTTCGTATTTGGCTTTCCAGTCATGTTCCGGATCGACACCCATGCGGTTAATCAACGCATTCTGTGATTTTTCAGCTTTCTGTTCATCTGTCAGTTTGGTGCGTGTCGCCGGCTTTTTCTCTGTCGATTTGGCAGAGCCGCCTGTTGGCAAGTCACGGACATGACCGACTGATGATTTTACGATGTAGTTTGGACCAAGGTACTTATTGATTGTTTTCGCTTTTGCAGGCGACTCCACAATCACTAAGGCACGCTTACTTCCAGCGTCGGGAGACTTTGCTGTGCTGCTTTTTGATGTGGACCGAGGAGCGTTCGCCATAATTAACCGTTAATCCTGTTTATTTCTAAATTAAAGTTCAGCCAAAGCGTGTAATAGTGCTTTGATATCGTCGAGTTGGGCTGCTCTTAAATCAGCATGTTCATCCCAATACAATCCGACACAGTTGGCCTGCATATCAATAGCATAAATGCCTTTTAATGCAATGGGAAAATCTTTAAATTTCTCATCACCCTGCACAATTTCGAGTTTATTATCGACAACACGGGCACGCATCAAGGGTAAACGCGCATCTGGCATGAGTACGCTGTAGTACGCAACCATACTGGCACGACTTTCAGTGGCCTTTGGAATTTTGGTCCAGTCGGGTGCAACCACCAAACGTGGATGCAGACCCATTTTGCGGGCTTTGTCACGCATGATGCCAAGCGCTTTTTCTCTTGGGCTGACACGTAAGCCAAAAATTGACCCCATGACAAAAATGATGATGATCACCGCTACCCAAATTCCAGTGTTTTCCATAGTTCAACCTTTATGTTCTATTATTAGAGTTGCATAAGCACAATATAAAACGCAAGTTTGCACGATAAAATTAATTCAAGAACATTTCATGACTATATAAAACTTCGTGACCATTCCAGTAAATATAACCCTTCTCAATTAGCTCTTTCAGCAGCAGACGGATATCCGATTGAGGAAAGAGCTGCTCTAGCAAATCACGTAATTCATAAATATCCTTGGGTTTGTCGCCCTGAAGTTCGCGCAGTTTACGTGCGACTTCCAGTTGCACTGGATCAATCCGGTTAAAGTTTTTAAACAGGTCTTGCTGGGCTGACTGAATTGGAGTTTGCAATGCTTCAACTGGAGCATCATCAACTTTGAGCCGGGACATGACCTGATCCAGTTTTGGATTTTCAAGCGGATCTTGTTCATCCAGATTGAGCTGTAGCCACTGTTTCAGGACTTTTTTACGGAAGCTGATCTGCTCATCATAGCGTTTGACAATTTTCAGGTTAATCAGCATGCCGACCACATGCTGGGCCTTCACGGGCATGACGTGCAGAATATTGGCAACTGAATTTTTTAAGGTTTCCAAGGTATTTGGCTTACCACTCATTTTCCCTAGAGCATCACAGTACTTTTTCACCAGTTGCAAGGCCGGTTTGTTGCGGATCGCCTCCAGACTAGGCAGGTAATTTTTAACATGCTCTGCTGGAATAGAGACTTCATCGGGCTGAATCTGAATCAGGCTACATTTAATATCAGAGGCTTGCAGCATCTGCTGCAACATCTCGCTGCTGTCCATCGCCGAGATCAACTCGACTTCGGTTTCCGGCTCCAACAACGCCATCAGCTGACCGACAATGACCGCATATTCATATTCTTTCTGGGGCGATTCAGGTGTATCCAGAATGATGATCTGTCCACTCGCAATCCAGCCGGCCAGCTCGGTTAAATCTTCTAATGAAAATTCAAATGTTCCGGCACAATTAAACAGATACAGGCTGGAATAATGCGTCACAATTTCACGCAGTAACTTGGCCGTCGGAAAATTATTTTCGAGGTCGAGTAGAACAACTTTTGGATGCATGGGACAAGCTTCTGAAATGTACCTGAAAGCCAGTATTAGAGTAGGAAGTGAGTGAAAGGTCAAATAATTTCATGGTGAATATTCAGGTTGCAGCGGATTTACCAGATTCCAACCGAGTGGAAGATTACATATTTGATCTTGCTGCAAGCAGGTCAGAAATCGCTAGATTCCAGGCTGAGAGCTGATTAAATGAATCGAATCATCGGTGAAATAGCAGCTGTAATAAAAAAACCCTTATCGCATATAAGGGTTTTATTAAATGATTGCTTGCAAATTAATAATGTGGCGGACGATCAGCAACCGGATCAAAATCCGCAATTCCTTCAGAACGGTCTGAGGACTCAACACGTTGATATAACAGGCTCATTTGCTTTTTCAGATCGGCAATTTCCAGAGTCTGTTTAGCCACCTGATCATTCAACTGTTCAACTAAATCGTCTAAAAATGCAATTCGCACTTGCAAATCTTCAATGGGTGCGGAAAATGACGCCTGATCATTTAGATTTTGTTGTTTAGTCATTTAAAGTCCTCATTGGGGATTTCAGGAAACATTATGGCCTATATTACCCTTAGGGATGTCCAACTTGCGTTTGGTGGACCCGCCCTGCTCAACGGCGCGAATTTTAACTTGGAGCGCGGCGAACGAGTGTGTTTGATTGGCCGTAATGGTGAGGGTAAGTCTACCTTACTTAAGCTGATTGAAGGAAGTTTACTGCCGGATAGCGGCGAAGTTTCATTACAAAACGGCATTACTATTTCGATGCTGGCGCAAGATGTACCGATGGATTCAGGCAAAGTGGCTAATATCGTGGCAGATGGCGCTGGTGAAGCGTCAGAAGTTCTGCGTGCTTATCATGCTGCCAGTGAAGCCTGTGTACTAGGTGACATGGACGCCTGTGATCGTATGGGCAACCTGCAACACAAAATGGATCAGCTGGATGGCTGGGCGCTGGAAACCAAGGTCAATTCGATTTTAAGCAAAATGGGTCTGGACCCGGATGCAGATCTTGCCGACTTGTCCGGTGGTCGTAAGCGTCGTGTCCTGCTGGCACGTGCTTTACTTACCCAACCTGATGTACTGTTACTCGACGAGCCGACCAACCATTTAGACGTTGAAAGTATCGAGTGGCTGGAAAAATTCCTGCTCGATCAAAACAACCTGACCCTGCTGTTCATTTCGCATGACCGTGCCTTTGTCGATAGCATCGCCACCCGTATTGTTGAACTGGATCGCGGTCAACTGCGTAGTTATGAAGGTAACTATTCACGTTATCTAGACCTGAAAGCCCAGCAAATGGAAGCTGAAGAAAAGCAAAATGCGCTCTTCGATAAAAAGCTGGCTGAAGAAGAAGTCTGGATCCGTCAGGGCATTAAAGCACGCCGTACCCGTAACGAAGGTCGTGTTCGCGCTCTAAAAGCACTGCGTGAAGAATCCAAAGCGCGCCGTTCGCAACAAGGTAAAGTGGCGATGGCGACTCAGGATGCCAACCGTTCCGGCAAACTGGTCTTTGAGATTGAGAACCTGAGTGTGAAATTCGGTGACAATGCACCGATCATTAACAACTTCTCGGCACTGGTTTTACGCGGTGACCGTATCGGTCTGGTCGGTGATAACGGTGTCGGTAAAACCACACTGATTAAAGCCATTCTGGGCGAGCTTGAGCATGGCGGCACGGTGAAAACCGGTACACAGCTGGAAGTAGCCTATTTCGACCAACTGCGTAATGCACTGGATCTGGAAAAGTCGGTCAAAGATAACGTTTCTGAAGGCTCTGACCACGTGGATGTGAATGGTAACCGTCGTCATATCTATAGCTATTTACAAGACTTCCTGTTCTCGCCAGAACGTGCACGTACCCCAGTCAAAGCGTTGTCTGGTGGTGAACGCAACCGTATCTTGCTGGCGAAACTGTTGCTGAAACCATCGAACCTGATTGTGATGGATGAGCCAACCAACGATCTGGATATGGTGACCTTAGAGTTACTAGAAGAAATGCTCGGTGGCTACAAAGGCACCTTGTTATTGATCTCGCATGACCGTGCCTTTATGGATAACGTGGTGACATCGACCTGGGTCTTTGATGGTAAAGGCAATATCGACGAATATGTCGGTGGTTATCAGGATTATCTTGAACAGCGTCCAGATCAGACCGTGGTCGATCAAAAAAGTGCCGTGAAAAAAGCCATGGCCAAAGCTGAAGCCGCACCCGTTGCTGCCAAAAAAGTCAAACTCAGCTACAAAGATCAACGCGCGCTCGAGCAACTTCCGGCTGAAATGGAAGCGCTGGAAAAAGAGCAAGCCGAGATCAATGCACAACTGGCTGATGGCTCTTTATTTGTCAGTGATTCCGATAAAGCCATGCAACTGTCTCAGCGTTTATCAGAAATTGATGAATTGTTACTGGAAAAATTGGAACGTTGGGAAGAGCTGGATAATCTTAGCAACGGTTAAATATTCCACGAGTATTTGCTCAAGCATCTGTATTCGTACAGATGCTTTTTTTTATTTCAAGAATCTTCTCTGTTAGACTGCACTTAATCTTTTAGCCCTATATTGTTCTATGAGTACCCAGCCTGCATATCAACCCGGCGAATTTCAATGGTCATTCCTGTTACCTCGATACTGGGGCAATTGGCTGGGTATTATTTTCCTGATGGTTTTGGCGATTTTACCGTGGGCCATTCAGTATCGTCTGGCCTATCTGCTGGGCCATCTGTCTTTTAAGTATCTGCCCTCACGTCGCGACACCACACTGCGCAATCTGGAAGTCTGTTTTCCTGAATGGTCTGCCGAGCAAATACAGGACAATGCGCGTCAGGTTTTTATCGATCAAATGCTGGGGGTTTTTGAAACCTTAAATGCCTGGTACAGTCCGAAATGGTTTCAGGATCGCGTCAGTATTGAAGGACTGGAACATATTCAGAATGCTCAAGCCGAAGGCCGGGGTATGCTGTTACTAGGCACGCATTCGACCTTACTGGATGCTGGTGGATATCTGTGTGCACAATATTTTGAACCGGATGTGGTGTATCGCCCACAGAATAATCCACTTTTGGACATGCTGATTTACCGTTGTCGCGCCACGATTTATGCCCATCAAATTGATCATGATGATATGCGCGGTCTGGTACGTAATCTGAAAAAAGGCCATGCAATCTGGTACAGTCCGGATCAGGATTATGGTTTAAAACAAGGGGTGATGGCACCTTTCTTTGGTGTACCGGCGGCAACCGTCACCGCGCACCGTCGTTTGTTAAAAATGACCAAAGCTGCCGCGATTCCTTTATATTTCTATCGTCATGGCGATATCAAAAATCCACGCTACCATGTACTGATTGAACCGGCACTGGAGAATTTCCCTAGTGAGAATGAAGTCGAAGATGCTACTCGCGTGAATCTGATAATTGAACAGCAGCTACGCATCGCACCGACCCAATATATGTGGTTCCACCGCCGTTTTAAAACTCGCCCTGAAGGTTATAAGGAAATTTACTAAATCTGTTTGATCCCGAACTTTAAATCGCTACAGCTCCTACAGTTTAAAATCCTGTTCATGATCTGTACCTTGATAGATCTACATAGCTTCCGTTAGTCCCGCACGCGTGAAGCCTAAAGCCTGATAAAAATCCTATTGTCTGCTGATCGGCCACTAAAATCTGCTGATGAAATCCTGAATAATATTGCAGCATACTTTGCATGATCCGCCGACCAATGCCTTGTCGTTGCCAGTCTAGACCAACCAATAAATGGGGGAAATACACCCCCAGAGAGCCATCTGAAATCGCATTCGCCAGTCCGACCAGCTGACCATTTATACGTGCAGTGACCAGACCATGCGAATGTTGTAAAGCCTGTAATAAATGTTGTGGTTTTCGGCAGTAGACCATGGATTGGCACGATAGAGCTGAAGTATTTCTGATCCATTCACTGAGTCATCACTGGCAATAACATTTTCCATTCTGCACTGTAAAAATATAGCTTTAAACCTAAAATTATCTTTAATAATCAATTAAATATTTAAAAAAATTCATCCTAAAAATAATTTAACCCGAGTTCTACATCCTGTAAAACCCGGGTTAATGAGGTTGTGCTTTCATCTATTATAATTGGTTCTATTTTTTGTGATTTCCCTTTCAGCATCATATCCATGATGTTTTCATTCAGCTTCGTCTTCCTTATGAGAATATCCTTTCTCGACTCCCTGTGCTGATAAACCTAGAATACCTGGATTGCTCATGATTGCCCATCCGCAAGAAGCGCAAACTGATGTAAGCAATCTCTTACACTTTTCTCTTAAAAAGTTAAGAAATTTTGCCGCCATCTTTATAAGCCATGGCAATTTCATCGGTCACCATTTTTTCCTCTTTCTCTGCTTTTTGAATCCCTTCTTCTATGGCCTCTTGTGCTTCCTGCTCATCTTCATCGGTTTGCTCCAATTCTTCTTGAATATGCTCAAAGACCCGACCGGTTTGTAAAACCAGAAAGACCGGAAAATGATCAGAACCAATATGGGGCAGACGTTCCATATGGACCAGGGCAAAATCGGTACTGTGAAATACGTGATCGAGCGACCAGCGAAAAAAAGGATAATCTGCATGAAAGGTGTTTACATAATGACGTCCGACGCGTGGGTCCAGCAGCCCGCTAATGCGCTGAAACAGCCGCGTAGTACGAGACCAGGCCACATCATTCAGATCCCCCATGACGATGCAACTTTCATCTAAATCTTTAATCTGATCCCCGATAATTAACAATTCCGCATCACGTAAAGTAGAATCCTTGGCTTCAGTTGGGCTCGGTGGTTTCGGGTGCAGGCAGTACAGCTGCACCGGCTGTCCCGAGCCTAAAATCACCGTGGTATGAATGGACGGAATCTCGTCACTTAAAATAAACTTGACCTGGGTATTGCGAAGTTCCAGTTTACTATATAGGTGCATGCCATACAGGTTATCCAAGGGCACAGGCACACGATAAGGATAATCTGCTTCAATCACCGACAGTTCATTTTGCCAGGTTTGATCCGTTTCCAGCGTTAACACCAAGTCTGGCTGATGGGTCTGGATCTGTTCAATCAATCGATGATATTGAGTATTGGTGGTCAGTACGTTCGAAACAATCAGGGAGATTTGCCGCTGCGGATCCAGTTGATCCTGTTTGACCTGCTTGACCTGTTTTTTCCAGATAAAGGTATAGGGCAATACCATTTTTAGCTGATAAGCCAAAGCCGCAATCAGGGCCACAAAAATCAGCTGATTCAAGACAGTCCAGGGATGTTCCACCACCAAAAACAGCACAAAGGCAATAAAGCCCAAGACCAGAATTTGTAAGCGTGGAAAATCCGCACCTCGAATCCACCATTCATCGCGTGGGATCAGTGACCAGAAACTTAACCAAATGACAATGATTGCCACAATTTGGATAACCCATATCATAAAGCGTGCTCTTAATTAAGTTATTATTTTTTCTGAAAGAAAAATGACGTTATCAATTTTGTATGTATCATAAAGCAGATATTTCGCTCAAGAATATTGATGTTTTGATTGTGTAGCACTTGCAGTTGAGTCCCTTTTTGATACACTCGAATCCCTTTAGAATTTTTAACGCACCGAGGCAAAGTGACATGAGAGTAGGTCTGGTCGGTTGGCGCGGGATGGTCGGTTCCGTCCTAATGCAACGTATGGTTGAAGAGAATGATTTTGCTCATTTTGAGCCATTTTATTTCTCTACCAGTAATGCAGGCGGTGAAGCGCCAGCATTTGGTGGTAAGACTGCCCCAGCACTTATGGATGCATCAGATATTAACAGTCTGAAGCAGATGGATGTCATTATTACCTGTCAAGGTGGCGACTATACCTCTGAGGTTTTCCCGAAACTGAAAGCTGAAAGCTGGAATGGTTACTGGATTGATGCAGCATCGACCTTACGTATGGATGATGAAGCCATCATTGTACTTGATCCGGTCAATATGCATGTGATCAAAGACGGTTTGGTAAAAGGCACCAAAACTTTTGTCGGCGGTAACTGTACGGTTTCCTTGATGTTGATGGGTCTAGGTGGTCTGTTCCAGAATAATCTGGTCGAATGGGCAACGTCTATGACCTATCAGGCAGCGTCTGGTGCGGGTGCGCAAAACATGCGTGAACTGATCAGCGGTATGGGTTATTTATACAATAACACTAAAGAATTACTCGATGATCCACGCTCTCCAATTCTGGATATCGATTCGAGAATTGCTGAATTACAACGCGGTGAAGGCTTCCCATCCAGTAACTTCGGTGTGCCTTTGGCCGGTTCACTGATTCCTTATATCGACAAGCAACTGGAAAGCGGCCAATCGAAAGAAGAATGGAAAGGTCAGGTTGAAACCAACAAGATTCTGGGCAACCAGCAAATCGTGCCGATTGATGGTCACTGTGTGCGTATTGGTGCCATGCGTTGCCACTCTCAGGCATTGACGCTAAAACTGCGTAAAGACGTACCTCTGGATGAAATCGAAGACATCATTGCACGTGCCAATGACTGGTCTAAAGTGGTTCCGAATACCCGTGAAGCCTCGATGACTGACCTGACTCCAGTTGCAGTGACAGGTACCTTATCGGTTCCAGTGGGTCGTCTGCGCAAGCTCAACATGGGTAAAGAATACCTGGGGGCATTCACTGTAGGTGACCAATTGCTTTGGGGCGCTGCTGAACCATTACGCCGTATGCTGCGCATCCTGATTGATTATAAAAACGTTTAATATCCCGAGATGGATATAAAACAAAAAGCCGATCTTTATTGATCGGCTTTTTTATGTAACTATTGCGTAAGTATTTTACAAAAAAGAAACATCCCGTTAATCTATAATTTTCGCTATGCGATAATGACTGAGCTCACAATTAAGATGACTGTATATAACAAATTAAAGCTTGCCATTTTAGCCATTGTTGCTTCACAGAATATTTATGCGATTAACGTAGATCCGGTTCAGATCCAGTCTGCGCCTGGAGAGTTACTCTATGCTGAAATGACCTTTCGACAATCTGATATGAATTTACCGATTGAGGTGAGTCTGGCTTCGCCTGAAGATTTAATGTCGATGGGTGCATCACATCAACCGCCTGGTCATCTGAACTTTTTCACCCGGCGTAGCAGTAATGGCACCGGAGTCATTACCATTACATCGTCTCGACCAATAACTGATCGGGAACTGAATATCATTATCAAAATTAAGGAAGGCAATGCTGCACGTTTGCAACATATCCGCACGCCTTTGCAAGCGAAAACCGATTTATTAAAAGCCAGTCTAAAACAGAATGAACGCCCACTTGCGCCAGTTGTCATGGTCAGTGAAAAAGATATTGCTTTAAACCTGCCAGTGACTACCCATTACAACAGCTCTCCAGCCACTTCAAATAAGCAACCGGTTTTAGAAAAGCCGCTGGCTGTGCAACATGTTAGTCCGCCGACATTGTCTAGCAGTTCAATTCCTCAAGCTGCACTCGCGCCAGCAGCACCATCGATTCCGGCTGCAGCGGAACCTATTCAGTCTTTAGCTGCAAATGAACCGGCGAGCAGAATGCCCTCAGATCAAGTTGCCCCAGAGCAAAATAAAGTATCTATGCAAAAACCGGCTGAGACTGGTTCTGAACATCAAAGCGCTTCCAGCGATCCATTGGTCAAGAAATTTGCCGAGGAACAGGCCAGAAAATCGGCTGGCTCAACTCCTCCTGTACAGACCCCAGCTCCAATTACAACAAAAGTTACACCAGCCAAGAGTGCCTCAGCCCAAGCTCAACCCACTTATATGGTTCAGTCCAATGAGTCGCTGTGGGGAATCGCATCACGAATTGCAGCAGAACAGCAACGTCCGGTTAATGAAGTGATGCAGCAAATCAAGCAAAACAATGAACATGCCTTTATCGGAGGAAATGCCAATCGTTTACGTAAAGGTGCCGCACTGAATTTAGCTATGATGAGTAGTGTAACTGCTCCGATCAAAGTCACCGCCGCCAAGCAGACACAGGTACCTTCTCAGCCTGCTACCAAAACTAAATACCGTCTGAATCAGGCTGAAATGAGTCTGGTTGCTGAGAACCAGCACGATTCCGGACAGCTTTCTGCAAACCAGAACACAGAACACAATCAAACATCGAAGGAATTGTCATTAAAAGTTATGACAGCCCGAGAAAAAACCGTTAAATTACAGAGAAACGTAACCGAATTAGAATTGGCACTCAATCAGAAGGATCACAGAATTCAATTATTAAATGCGCGTCTGGCCCAGCTGCAACAACAGCTTAAAGCCCAACAAGCAGATAAGAAGCCAGTTAATTAAAAGTTACACATGACGATTTATTGGGATGAGTGAACATTGAATACACTCTATCCTCAAGGGGTAAAACATGCTGATTTATGTGATTCCATTAGTGATATTGATCATCGTATTAATTGTCGTCAAAAAACGACAGGATGCTCAAGAATCAGATAAAGCAAAAACTAAAACGCTGAAGTCCCAAAAACCAAGCACGGCTACCAAAGTTACCCCGCAAAAGACCAAAGTGGTTCAATCAAGCGGTGTTGAAAACAAAGCTGTAGTTCCACTGTCTCCTGAAACTCGCAAAAAAATTGAAGGCCTGATTCAGGAAAGCAATTTCTTCGCGGCTGAGGCCCAGATTAACCAGGCACTGAATCGCGACAATTCCCAGCATGAGCTCTATCTTTTGCTATTAGATATTCATATCTTACAAAAAGATGATTTTGCCATTACACAGCTGATCAATCATATTCGGGCGCTGAGTATTGACGATATACTCGCTCAGGCTGAAGAGAAGAGAACTGTTTACGAAAAGATAAAAGAGACTGAGACCAAGCAAGCCTCTCTACCTGCAACCCCTACATCTGATACAACTGATTTTGATGCTCTGACACAGTCTGTACGCTCTGAAGATACAAAATCTGATTTGATCTTTGAGCAGTTACAGCAAGAAATTACACCGGTAAAAGAAGAACAGGCGCCTCTTGAGTTCAATTTTACACCTGGCACTCGATCTGCATCTCCAATAGAGAAAAAGACGAGTCTCGAAGAGAGCAATAGCTTTGATTTCAATTCTACGAGTAGCTTTACTAAAGACACCCCTACTGAGCCAGCATCAAAAGCTAGCAATGAAGTTCAGTTTGACTTTGAATCTCTTAAAGTTGAGACAGCAACACCAGAGGTTGTTTCTTCTATCACACCGAATAGTCCAGAAACAGATTTTAATACCCAGATTGGCAAGAGCCAAGTTCCTAATTTCGATCTCAAATTAGAGGTCAATAATGAACAGTTACCAACCACCACTGAAGAAATTACACCTCTGGATTTCTCATTTTCTATAGAAACTCCAGCGCCTGTCGCCGAAAAAACCTCAGAACCAGCAATTGAGTTTGATCTGTCTAGTCTTTCTGCTGCTGCACCTGTGAGTGAATCTGCGACACAGACAGACCTTTCATCAGGCTTAGACTTTAAATTAGATCATACAGAAACTAAACCTGCTGCAACAGGTGTTACTTTCGACATTCCTGCTACACCAGTTCAAACAGCAACAGACCAGCATGATCCACTGGTACAATCTTTCCCGGAATTACTGGACGTCAATGAGGCCAGTCTGAATCTGGATCTTGCGCAGCAATATATTCAGCTCGGTGCCTATGTTGCCGCACGTGAGATCATTGCAGAGCGAGAAGCTGAATATACGGCCGAGCAACAGCAACGCGCAGAGCAATTACTGAATCAAATCGCATCTTGATGCATTTCGATTTACACTAAAGCAGTCAAGGGTTGGCTGCTTTTTTTATGATGAAAAATATTGCATTAATTTATATGGGTGGCACATTCGGCTGTGTCGGCGATCCACTTGCCCCGATGTCTGCGGATTTATTTATTCCCAAGCTCGAACAGATACTCGCAGACCAATATTTCGTTGAATGCCACCGCGCACCAGCCATTAAAGACAGTAGTGCCTGCACAGCCGCGGACTGGCTGCAATTGGTGCAGTTTATTCAAAAACTGCAATCTCGAAAGATCCAATATTTTGTGATTATTCACGGTACAGATACTCTGAGTTATGCCAGTGCAGTCCTGGCACATTTTCTCGGCAACTCGGCACATGTGGTACTGACTGGTAGTCAATATCCGCTGCTGAATGCTCAGGGCAATGAGCAGCGCGAATTTAGTGATGCGCTGGATAATCTGAGGTTCGCCCTGGATTCTGTCAGCATGTGTACCGCAGGGGTCTATCTGGCTTTTCATCATCAACTAATGCATGCCCAGACGGCACTCAAACAGCATACCACCGAGTTAAATGCCTTCTCAGGTCTTGAGGCCAATATTACAATCCAGGCCAGTCAGCAGTGTTATCAAGTCAAAGCTGAAGATATTAGGAAAGCCGCTGGATTTAACTGCATGAGTATCATGATGCAACCGATTGATCTGGCCCAGCAACTGAACAACCTGCACAGCTTATTAGCCAGACCACCGCATTTTTTATTTCTGCAAGGTTTTGGCACGGGTAATCTCGCTGTCAATGAGGCCCTGATCGCACTCATTGATCAACTCTATGACCAAGGCTGTATCTCTGTACTGACCACCCAGGTGCCTTTTGGCGCGACAGATCAGCGCTATGCCATTGCAGAATGGGTCAATCACTGCAAAATTCTGCTGAATGAAAGTTATGGCCATGCGGATCTGTATGCAAAAGCCCTGAAAATGTATTTACAATACGACACTGTAGAGCAATGGCATCGTCATTGGTACGATCAATAAGGTTTTGAGGTCATTATGCAACGTTTTGCGGTGGGAATTGAGTTTTGTGGGATGCATTATCGGGGATGGCAGACTCAACAGCCGGGTGTTGCAAGTGTGCAGGAAACCATTGAAAAGGTACTGAGCCGGGTTGCCGATCAACCGATTAGCCTACATGGTGCCGGACGTACCGATGCGGGGGTACATGCGACCAATATGGTGGCACATTTTGATAGCAATGCCATTCGTTCTGAACGTGGCTGGCTGATGGGTTGCAATAGCCAGTTGCCCAAAGATATCTCGATTCAGTGGATCAAAGAGATGGATCACAGCTTCCATGCCCGCTTTAAGGCTCAGGCACGCCGTTACCGCTATGTGGTCTATAATCATCCTGTGCGACCTGCCTTGCTGCATAAACAGGTCACCCATGTCTATGCTCCACTCGATATTGAACAGATGATGCTGTCTGCGAAAAAGTTTGAAGGTACACATAATTTTGAAAGCTTCCGTGCTGCAGCCTGCCAATCCAATCAACCGGTGCGCCATGTCAGCCACTGCCGTCTGATTCAGCATGGTCAGTATCTGGTACTGGATATTCAGGCCGATGGCTTTCTGCATCATATGGTGCGTAATATCATGGGCTGCCTACTGGAAATTGGTCAGGGCATGTATGCTGCCGATCATATTGATAGTATTTTCGCGGCCGAAGACCGCAAAGCTGCTGGCGTGACTGCGCCTGCCGATGGTTTATATTTTATTCATGCCGACTATCCGGAGCAGTTTGAATTGCCTAAATTACCTTTGGGGCCGCATTGGCTGAATCTGCCGGAATAATTTTTAAATTTTTTAGAATATTTACCTCCCCTAACTCCTTCTGAAAGGAGGGGAATTCCTCCCTTTTTAAAGGGAGGTTAGGAGGGATTTTTAACGCTGCTTGCGTTTCCTATATTCCACTGGCGTTTCATTGGTCCAGCGTTTAAAGGCACGATAAAACGTACTTGGTTCCGAGAATCCGGTGAGATATACAATTCTTTCAACACTTTCACTGGTACTCGCCAGCAAACGCTTGGCCAGACGACAGCGATAATCCGACAGAATCTGTTGAAAGCTGGTATGTGCTTCACTCAGTTGTGTTCTTAGGCGGCGTGGCGTGATGTTTAGCTGTGCAGCTACAGTTTCCAGTGTGGTTTCGCCACTTTCCAAAGTAGAGCCAATCGCACGACGAACTTCACCGACCAGATCATAACGCGCCAGTTCCTGCAGTTTTTCAATTGCAAGCTGCTCATGTAATTGTAAAAGCTCTGGTTCAGCCTGCCACAGCGGAAACTCTAAAATACTTGGATCGAAATAAAGTCGGGTTTCTTTTTGACCTAAGCTGACCGGACACTCATAAACCCGGAAATATTCCTCGTCAGGAGCACCTTTGGAAAAATTAAAATCGATATAAATCGGTTCAAAACGTCCTTCGGTAATAAATTTAAAGAAACGCAGTACACCCGACATGGCACACTCGGTAAAATGACGATTGACCAGACTTTCAGCAAAAGGCTGCTCGCCATTGGTTAAATAGCAGCGATCATCTTCAATCACCAACTTGGCAGCAAAGGCATCGCTGATCAGTCGTTGATAGGCCAAGGCACGTTTTAGTCCCTCACCAAAATTTTCAGATGAAACAAACAGGTGTTCAATCACCTGACCACGATACAGTGGTAAATGTTCGCCCAGATGCAAACCAATATCCGGGTCCTTACTGACTTCTTCAGCTGCCACCCAAAAGGCATACTGGGCACTCAGCGGCGTACGGTCATTGGCCTCGACCTGATTTAAAGCAACTCCTGCTTTGGTCAAAAGTTCTTCTGTCGGCAAACCCGCACGACGAATCGCCTGATAGCCCAAACGCAATACGACTGATGCATCCGTTAGCTGACTCACTCAAAAGCCTTCCTTGTATGTACTTCATTTATACTTAAAAAGATTAATTTTAGATTAACTGCGATTGACCAAACTGACAACAGAAACCGACATTTTTTTAGTTAAAAAGTTTATCCTGATCGTTCGCTTATTTTACTGACAGATGATCAGTCTAACGCCCGTTTCACCTTGTATTTTGCAAAAAAATTGACTATAATTTGCGCCTTTCCAATTTATTCATTCAGGTAGGCTATGGCCAATAAAGAGGAACTCATCGAGTTCGAAGGCGTTGTCACCGAGACGCTTCCTAATACTATGTTCCGTGTACGTTTAGAGAACGGTCACGAAGTGATTGCCCACATCTCTGGTAAAATGCGTAAACACTATATCCGTATTTTAACTGGCGACAGTGTAAAGGTTGAAATGACACCTTATGATTTGACCAAAGGTCGTATCACCTATCGTGCACGCTAAGTTTTAGCGCAAGCAAAAGCCACTTTTAGTGGCTTTTTTATTGCTTTAATTTTTTATTGAACAATAAAATAATTTGACACTGAACTATAAACTCACGACTATTCATTTAATTAAAATAACATGTCTAAAAACCATGAATATGAAGTGCTTGGTCCTGCTGTGCAGCTTAATACTCGTCGCCTGTGCCACAGGCGGCAAACATCACCTAAATCAGTCGCTACAACACTATGTCGGTCAAACTGCCGCACAGGTTCGCAGCCAGCTTGATCTGAGTGCAATGGGATTTAAAACCGCCCAGCAACCGATTCAGACAGCAGAGTTTCTCAGCTATACTATTTTCCGGGACATGAATATTCCGATGGGCACACCGAATATTAGTCAGAGTATTTCGATCGGTGCACCAATGCCTACGCCCTCAAATGGCGGTTATAGCATCGAGATGAAATGCCAAATCCGGTTTGAGTTGAAAGATGAAATTGTCCAATCCGTTCGCTATACCGGCAGGGCTTGTTAAGCTGTCATCCTGTAGTCCAATTTCTTTGATGGATTGATGTTGAGTTAGCTCTCGCTCCCATCTGTACCGCGTGTCAAATTACAACAATACTAATCACACTTCCTGCCTACACTATTGATGAGTCGTTCCTGTGCAGGAGTGAAATGATGCGATTTTCCTATCTCCAACTATCGCTCGGTATTTTGGCCAGTGTTTTAATAGCGGGCTGTGCACATTCCCCCAATATGGGCCAATCTGACCGCGAAGCCTATTTGCAGCAGTTTATTGGACAAAGTAGCCAGCTGATCGATCAAACTCTGGATCTAAAACGTTTAGGTTATCAGCAGGTCAGTGGGCCTGAACTCAGTGCCCAGCAATTAAGCTATGTGGTACAGCGCCCTGTTGCAATTCCTTTGCCTGTAGCACAGTTTCCGGCAGCAGGCGGTGCCGTACCTATTCCGGTTCCTGTGAGTCCTTCAGGTGGCTATGACGTCAATCTGCAATGTAAGATCACCTTCTTACTCAAAGATAATATTGCAACCGCAGTTCGTACTACAGGTCGAACCTGTTAACCTGAGCTAGATACGAGAAATCTGACATAAAAAAACGCAGCCCAAAGCTGCGTTTTTTAATCATTTTTTTAATCAAAACGGACTTAGTTCAATGCAGCAACCACTGCCTGACCCATTTCAACTGTACCGACTTTGTGCATGCCTTCAGACATAATATCTGCTGTACGCAAGCCTTGATCCAAAACATTGCCTACGGCATCTTCAATCGCTTTGGCTGCAGCTTCTTCACGGAAAGTGTAGCGTAGCATCATCGCAACAGACAAAATTGTGGCCAATGGGTTCGCCAGGTTTTGACCCGCAATATCAGGGGCTGAACCATGACAAGGCTCATACATGCCTTTAGCATTTTCATCTAGCGAGGCTGATGGCAACATGCCGATTGAACCGGTAAGCATCGCTGCTTCGTCAGACAAGATATCACCGAACAGGTTAGAGGTGACAATCACGTCAAACTGTTTTGGCGCGCGCACCAGTTGCATCGCAGCATTGTCGACATACATATGTGACAAGTTAATTTCTGGATACTGTTCTTCTTTCAACGCAGTAACGGTTTGTTTCCACAACTCAGTGACTTCAAGTACGTTGGCTTTATCCACTGAACAGACCTTGGCACCGCGCAGCTTCGCCATTTCAAAGGCAACTTTGGCAATGCGTTTGATTTCAGATTCTGAATACACATCCGTGTTATAACCTTGCTTCTCGCCATTTTCCAATTCACGGATCCCACGTGGCTGACCGAAATAAATACCGCCCGTCAATTCACGCACGATCAGGATATCCAGACCTGCCACGATTTCAGGTTTCAGGCTTGAAGCATCAGCCAATTGTGGATAGAGAATCGCTGGGCGCAAGTTGGCAAACAGGTTCAGTTCGCTAC
Organism: Acinetobacter sp. YH18001; assembly: GCF_013416975.1. Lineage (NCBI taxonomy): Bacteria > Pseudomonadati > Pseudomonadota > Gammaproteobacteria > Moraxellales > Moraxellaceae > Acinetobacter > Acinetobacter sp. YH18001. Next base: position 139,956 of record NZ_VPEU01000001.1, read on the forward strand.
GTAATTTTAATAAACCGCGTTCCGGACGGATTGAGCGCTCGATCGTATCCCATTTTGGCCCGCCGACGGCGCCCAATAAAATTGCATCGGCTTTTTTGGCCTGTTCTGAGGTCACTTCAGGATATGGTGAACCGTGGGCATCAATTGCCGCACCACCGAGTAAACCCTGTTCCCATGTCAAATCGAGATTAAATTTTTCATTTACACGATCCAGTACCTGCTCTGCCGCTTTGACAATTTCAGGACCGATGCCATCACCAGCTAAAATCAAAATTTGTTTAGACATGAGATTTTCCGTTTAAAGCGTCAGATTCAGACCTGACAAAGGTTAAATTTTCTTTTCTACAAACTCTGCAATGCCGTTGACCACATTATAAGGTTTGCAAAAACGACGAATGGTTTTTTGCTCTTGCAATAAATCCACGCAAAGCGGATCAGGTGCAGAGGCATTTAATAAACTGCTGCTACGCGCACTACGGTCGCGGAACATTTTCAAGATATAAGTTTTGTTGGCCTGAAAGCGATGAAACACATGTAAAATTTCCGCTTTATCCTTACTGATTGGATAAAAACGGACGACTAATTCATGCTGTCCTGCGGGTACTGACAAGTAAATCGGATTGGCCTGATTCAAATTCTTAGCCTGCAAACGTACCAGTTTTTGCTTTCGCGCCTCATTACTGAGGCGGCCATTGTCGTTATTGACAATGATGGTCTGGTTTAAGCGCTCGAACTGGCAATCCGATGTTCCTTTACAGTAAATCAACGCATTGTTTTTGCTTTCGGCATTTTCTTTGGCATGTTTGAGCTTCATGGTATCGATGCTTTGACATGCAGTCATCAGCACCGACACCGTACTTAAAGCAAGCCACTGTTTCCAATAATTCGCCATAATGTCTGTCTTACCCAATCAAAAAACCCAATAATCTTCCGATATTAGCAAGGGCATCGCAGTCATGCTATGACAATTTTCGCTGATTTAGCCCTGAATTTCGGCAAATACCCATGGACGTGATTGTTTGGTTTTTTCCTCATAAGCACGAATGTCATCCGCAGCTTGTAAAGTTAAACCAATATCATCCAGACCATTTAACAGGCAATGCTTACGAAATGGATCGACTTCAAATTGAAAGCTTTCACCATTTGGTGTGCGTACTTCTTGTGCGTCCAAATCGATGGTGAGTTGATAACCTTCAGTTGCAAGGCATTCTTTGAATAACTGATCAACAATCTCTTCAGACAAAATCACAGGCAACATGCCATTCTTAAAGCTGTTGTTATAGAAAATGTCGGCATAGCTTGGTGCTATCACGGTACGGAAACCATATTCCTCCAATGCCCATGGCGCATGTTCACGGCTAGAACCACAACCAAAGTTGGCACGTGAAATCAAAATGCTCGCGCCTTGATAACGAGGTTGGTTTAATGCAAAATCCTTGTTTAAAGGTCGTTTTGAGTTGTCTTGACCCAAATAGCCTTCATCCAGATAACGCAATTCATCAAATAAATTCGCACCGAAACCACTACGTTTGATCGATTTCAAAAACTGTTTTGGAATAATTAAATCGGTATCGACATTGGCCCGGTCTAATGGTGCAACGATACCTTGTTCAACGGTATATTTTTTCATTGTCTTTATTCCTAAAGAATGTCATCACTTTAAATCTCCCCTAACCCCCTCTTTATTAAAGAGGGGAACTTCCCCCTTTTCTAAAAGGTGAGAAGCATTGCTTCGCAAGAGGGGGATTTTAGAAACTACGCACGTCAACAAAGTGACCGGCAATTGCCGCGGCGGCTGCCATTGCAGGACTGACCAGATGCGTACGACCGCCATTGCCCTGACGACCTTCAAAGTTACGGTTAGACGTCGATGCACAATGCTCGCCCGGTTGTAACTTGTCAGCATTCATTGCCAGACACATTGAACAACCTGGTTCACGCCATTCAAAGCCGGCTTCTACAAACACTTTATCCAGGCCTTCAGCTTCTGCCTGGGCCTTGACCAGACCCGAACCCGGAACCACCATCGCCTGCTTGATGCTTGCCGCGACTTTACGACCTTTGATCACTTCAGCCGCAGCACGAATATCTTCAATACGCGAGTTGGTGCATGAGCCAATAAAGACACGGTCTAATTGAATTTCAGCCAAGGCCTGCCCGGCATTTAAACCCATATATTGATAAGCACGGTTCCAGTCATTGCGTTGTACTTCGTCTTTGGCTTGTTGCAAAGTCGGTACTGCCTGAGACACTGGAATCACCATTTCAGGAGAGGTTCCCCAAGACACTTGCGGCTCAATCTCTTCGCCTTGCAAGACCACAACCGTATCAAAGTGTGCATCTTCATCCGAATGCAAGGTATTCCAGTAGGCTACGGCCTGATCCCACTGTTCTGCAGTCGGTGCATAAGGACGACCTTTAACATATTCGATGGTTTTGTCATCAACGGCGACCATACCTACGCGTGCACCGGCTTCGATTGCCATATTACACACGGTCATACGACCTTCAATCGACATGTCACGGAACACCTGACCGCCAAATTCAATCGCATGACCAGTACCCCCTGCTGTACCAATCTTGCCGATAATCGCCAAGACCACATCTTTCGGTGTCACGCCCTGACCCAACTGACCGTCAACGCGTACCAACATGTTTTTCATCTTCTTTTGAACCAGGCATTGGGTCGCCAATACATGTTCAACTTCTGAAGTACCGATACCATGCGCCAAACAACCGAAAGCACCATGGGTCGCAGTATGTGAGTCACCACAGACCACGGTCATGCCCGGCAAGGTTAAACCTTGCTCAGGCCCAACCACATGCGCAATCCCCTGACGGATATCATTAATATCAAATTCAACAATATTAAAGGTCTTGCAGTTGTCGTCCAAGGTTTGTACCTGGATGCGCGAAGTTTCATCTTCAATGCCGGCAACACCCTGTTCACGCTCTTTTTTCGAGGTGGGTACGTTATGATCTGGTGTAGCAATGTTTGCGCTTAAACGCCATGGCTTGCGCCCGGCGAGTTGTAAACCTTCAAATGCCTGTGGCGACGTTACTTCATGTAATAAGTGACGGTCGATGTACAGTAAGGCAGAACCATCATCACGTTGTGTTACTAAATGGTCATCCCACAATTTATCATATAATGTTTTTGCTGTTTGGGTTGCGCCTGCCATGTCGATGTACTCCACTGGACTGGGTAAATTCTTGCTCTGATTTTGATTATATCGCTGCTGTCACATAAATCTAATTTATCATTTTTATTAGTTAAAAAACTTTTTGGAATCTTTCAAAAGCTGAATAAAATCATGCTTTCACTGCATTCCTATAAATCTACTTTTCCGATCAATTTATTAAAAATATTCGTTTTTACAAATTAAATAAGAATTATTATTATTCCTGCATAGACAGAGATTTATATTTTGAGGAACTTCGACATGGCACATATCCAACGTTTTGTAGACAATAACCAGCGTATGTTTAAAAAGACCTTCAGCTATTACATTATGCACATCACAGTGGCGATGATTGTGGGTTATTTGGTGACTGGCAGTTTGGCCATGGCAATTGCCTTAAGTTTATTGGAACCCACAGTACAGGCAGTTGCGTTCTTCTTCCACGAAAAAATCTGGGAGCGCAATATCGAACAGCAGAATGAGGACATCACCGCCTGATCTTTTCTGTCGATGTTCCTGACCAAAGACCATCTCACCCAAGAGGGTCTTTTTTTGACGCTATTTAAATCCCAAGGCTTTGAAAATGTTTAGTAATGCAGCAATGCAATACAAACAAGCGAATTATGCTTTGATTTATTCTTAAAAAATAACAATAATATAATTACACATAAAAATTCTTTATAGGTGATTAAGATGAATCTCGCAGCTTTTGAAGCCTTCGTAAAAGTCATGGAAACTGGTTCGATTTCTCTGGCCGCAGATCAGCTTTTTATTACCCAGCCTGCCGTCACCAAACGTATTCACAGTCTGGAAGAATATTTTGGGGTCAAACTGTTTGAATCCGCCGGACGTGGTGTACAAGCCACCCATGCCGCGCATTCGCTATTGCCTAAAGTGAAAAACTGGCTGAATGAACTCGGTGATATTCATTATACCTTGAGCCATGAACAGGGTCAGGTACAGGGAAAATTGAAAATCGGCACCAGCCATCATATTGGCCTGCATCATCTTCCAAGTCATTTGCGCCGCTATGTACAAGAATATCCGGATGTAAGGCTGGATGTACATTTTGTCGATTCCGAGCAGGCGCACGAACAAGTCATTGCCGGCGATCTGGAACTGGCATTTTTAACCTTGCCGCCACGGGGCGATGCACGTCTGAATTATGTCACCATCTGGAATGATCCTCTGGTCTTTGTAGTTGCACCCTTTCATCCACTGGCCCAGCAAAAAAATCTGTGCCTGGAAGATTTGCTGAATTACCCGAGCCTGCTACCGTCTTCACAAACCTATACCTCACAGATTACTTTGGCCGAGTTTGAAAAACAGGGCATTAAACCAAAAGTCAGCATGAGCAATAATCCGCTGGAATCAATCCGCATGCTGGTATCCATTGGTCTCGGCTGGTCTGTGCTGCCAAAAACTCTGGTCAATCACGATCTGCATCAGCTGGATATCAATCTGGAAATGAACCGCCGGCTAGGCATGGTCTGGCATCCGGGTCGTACTCAGTCCAAAGCGGCGCAAGCTCTGGTTCAACTTATGCAAAGTAGTTCCCTGCCTCTTTAATTCATTTCTAAAAATGCTGCATTCAAAACAGTGCAGCATTTTGTTACCTAAATACACCCATCTGGGGATTTCTTTCGCGTATTTTTAAGATAAATCTATTCTTTTGCGATGCAGAGGAATACTTAAAATTATTCGATGGAGCCTGACGGATGCAGCTCGATTCTCCCCTAAAACCCCTCTCTCAAGATAAAACAAATGCCAGCAGCCTATGGCTTTCGGCCAAACCGATGCTGTTGCCTACACCTGCGCTTGATTTTGCCGACGAACAGACAGCGCGACACAGCCTACGTGATTACTTCCTGAATACCTTTGATACCTATGAGCAGTTATTTGAATGCCTCAAGCATGAAGATGCTTTTTTTATCAAGCCAATTAATTTGCGTCATCCGCTGATTTTTTATTTTGGTCATACCGCGACTTTTTTTGTCAATAAACTGCTGCTGAGCAAACTCATTACTGAACGTCTGAATCCGCATTTTGAAAGTATTTTTGCGATCGGGGTTGATGAAATGAGTTGGGATGATCTGGATGAAGTGCATTATGACTGGCCGACTGTGCAAGCAGTCCGGGATTATCGACATCAGGTACGCGCGCTGATTCTGAACATTGTTGAGCATGCCCCGCTGAATCTGCCCTTAAACTGGCACAATCCGTGGTGGACGCTGATTATGGGCATCGAACATGAACGGATTCATCTGGAAACGTCATCGGTGCTGATTCGTCAGCATGCTTTAGAACATGTACACCAGCATCCGCAGTGGCGTGCCAATATCATTACCGGCATTGCCCCGGAAAATAGTTTGATTGCTGTGCCTGAAGGCCAGGTACATCTACAGAAAGATTTTAACCATCCTTTTTATGGCTGGGACAATGAATACGGCCAGCATGAAGCCGAAGTTGCAGCCTTTGAAGCTGCAAAATATCTGGTGTCGAATCAGGAGTTTCTGGCCTTTGTCGAAGCAGATGGCTACCAGACCGGACACTACTGGAGTGAAGAAGGCTTAGGCTGGCTACAATTTTCACAAGCGACTCATCCGTGTTTTTGGCGCAAGACTGAACTCGGCTGGTCATTGCGCCTGATGCTGGAAGAAGTCCCCATGCCCTGGGATTGGCCGGTAGAAGTAAATTATCATGAAGCCAAAGCCTTTTGTCAGTGGAAATCGCAACAGCTTGAAAAAACTATCCGCCTGCCCACCGAAGATGAATGGTATCGCCTGTATGCGGTTTCAGACCTGGATCCAGATTTACCCAGTCCTGAACAGGCCAATATCGAATTGAAATATGGCACCAGTTCCTGCCCGGTCGATCATTTTCGGCAGGGCGATTTCTATGATATTCAGGGCAATGTCTGGCAATGGACTGAAACGCCAATCTATCCGTTTCAGGGCTTTCAGGTGCATCCTCTTTATGATGATTTTAGCACCCCGACCTTTGATGGACGGCATAATATTATTAAAGGTGGCTCCTGGATTTCAGCAGGCAATGAAGCCCTGCACAGCGCACGTTATGCTTTTAGACGGCATTTCTTTCAACACGCTGGCTTCCGCTATGTCGCCTCTGATCAAGCCTTGCAACAGTTTCCTTCACAGTATGAAAGTGACCAGTTGGTGTCTCAATATCTGGAGTTTCAGTACGGCGCCGAATACTTTGGCATCGCCAATTTTGCCAAAACATTGGTGCAGCTGGCGCAGCCGTATATCCGGGAAACTGCATGTAAAAGTGCTCTGGATATTGGCTGTGCTACTGGCCGCGCCAGCTTTGAACTGGCACACTATTTTGATCAGGTCACCGGTCTGGATTTTTCTGCACGCTTTATTCAGCAAGCCGTCTTTCTGGCCCAAGGTCACCGAATCCGTTATCAGCTCCCCGTAGAAGGTGAATTAAGCGAAGAGAAAATCTGCTCGCTTAAGGATTTCGCTTTGGATCGGCTTGCCTCTAAAGTGGAATTTTTTCAGGCCGATGCCTGTAATCTGAAAGCACATTTTATTGGCTATGATTTTATTCTGGCGGCCAATCTGATTGACCGGCTGCATCATCCCAAAGACTTTTTGATGCAGATCCATCAACGGATAAATATGGGTGGAATTCTACTGCTCAGTTCGCCTTATACCTGGCTGGAAGAACATACTGCACGTGATGAATGGCTGGGCGGGTTCAAGCAGGCAGACAGAGAGGTCACTACGCTAGAGGGTATCTCGGAAATATTAAAGGCTCATTTTGAGCTGGTGACCCAGCCTCAGGATGTGCCTTTTGTTATTCGTGAAACCGCCAGAAAATATCAACATAGCTTGTCGCAAGTCAGCATCTGGCGACGCACTCACTAAAGCCTTCAAGCTAAAAAAGCCAATCATTCGATTGGCTTTTATTTCATCCTTCACTGGTTGAGTTTTCATGCAGGGATTCATTGAGTTGATCCACCACAATGGCCCATGAACCATCAGATGCAATTTTTTCGGTTAGAAACTGACGTTGTGCTTCTGACCAGTACGGTGCATCGAGTAAAGTCAGATCTTTATGCAGTTGATGTTCGTGAATAAACTTTTCAATGCCTTCCTGAGTGGCATCCAAGCCAAGCTGCTGAAACAGATGTGTCATACGCGGTCGAACGTGAGTCATAGCATTACACCTCAAACTTTTCCATTATTTTCATGTCCTGTTTTTTGAGCATAACATGTCCGAGGCAAGCGGACTGTGAAAAAACATTAACACTTACATTGAATTCGGGCAGATAAAAAAGCACAACCGAAGTTGTGCTGGATCAATCAGATGGATAAAAGGCAATCAGTTAAATCGACCAGTCCTGTATGTTCCAGCCCTGCGCTTTGGCTAAAACTTCAAGGCGGTCATCCGGATTCACCGCAATGGCATGATCGGCATATTCCAGCAAGAAACGGTCATTAATCGAATCTGAATAGGCCCAAGACTCGGTCACATCGCGACCTTGCAGCCACTGTTCCAGACGCACCAGCTTGCCTTGTTGATAACACGCGGTATTGATCACTTTTCCGGTATATTTGCCATCGAGTACTTCAGCATTGGTGGCAATAATTTCAGTAATGCCGAATTCACGAAAAATTGGTGCAGTAATAAAATCCGAAGTCGCGGTAATTCCGACCAGAGCATGACCGGCGTCTTTATGCCGTTGAATGGCCTTAAAACCTTCTGGACGCATTTGCGGGCGAATCACCTTTTGCATAAACAGCTGGTGCAACTCGGTTAAATAAGCATGCTCATGTTGGGTCAGAAACTGGAACACAAATTCATTATAGGCATAGGGGTCTAACTGACCTTTTTTATAGTCGTCATAGAACTTGTCATTCATGGCACGATGCTGCACCGGATCGACCAAGCCCTCGCTGACCAGAAACTCTCCCCAAGAATGATCCGAATCCGTGTTTAACAAGGTGTGATCGAGATCAAATAGCGCCAATTTCATGAAAATACTCGTAAAAACTGAAATTTAAGAAAAAAATTGTAAATCTATCTCCGCTAGTCGATAGAAATTCGTTAAGATCATAGCAATTTTAACATTTTTAAACTTTGCTTTTTTCGAGTTGGATAAAGAAATAACGCTCCCCGATGGCAAAGGTATAAATTAAACAATTTTTAGGTAGCCAAATGATCGACTCTGAGGGTTTCCGACCAAATGTCGGGATCATTTTGGCAAACGATGCTGGACAAGTTTTATGGGCAAAACGCATTGGTCATAATGCATGGCAATTTCCACAAGGAGGTATCCAATATGGAGAAACCCCTGAGCAGGCACTCTATCGTGAGCTGAGAGAAGAAGTTGGCTTATTGCCCGAACACGTCCAGATCATCGCGCAAACCAAAGGCTGGTTGCGCTATCGTTTGCCGCATCGATACATACGACCGGACTCCGATCCGGTGTGCATCGGTCAAAAACAAAAGTGGTTTTTACTCAAACTCACGGCCCCCGTTCAGCATATTCAGTTGAATCTGTCTGATCCGCCGGAATTTGATCAATGGCAATGGGTCAGTTACTGGTATCCATTAGGTCAAGTCGTGAATTTCAAACGTGATGTTTATCGCAAAGCTCTGGTGGAGTTGTGTCAGCAGCTGCCCCAGCAAAAACCTTAAAAAATCGCATAAATCATGCAGATTTTTTGGTCGGCTATTGTTATAAATAAACGTATCACTGAAATTCTGAATAGACGGAGCAGACCTTATGTCGAATATGCAACTGGACACGTTGAGACGTATTGTTCAAGAGATCAATGCATCTGCCAGTTTGCATGAATCCCTCGATATCATGGTCAAGCATGTCGCAGACGCCATGCATGTCGATGTCTGCTCTATTTACCTTCTGGATGAACGTAACCAGCGTTATCTGCTGATGGCTTCCAAGGGCCTGAAGGCTGAGTCCGTAGGTCACGTATCGTTACAGACTGGCGAAGGTTTGGTGGGTCTGGTCGGCCAGCGTGAAGAAATTGTCAATCTGGACAATGCACCCAAACATGAACGCTTCCTGTTCCTGCCTGAAACCGGTGAAGAGCTGTATAACTCTTTTCTGGGCGTCCCGGTGATGTACCGCCGTAAGGTCATGGGTGTGCTGGTGGTTCAGAATAAAGAATCTCAGGATTTCTCTGAAGCCGCCGAATCATTTCTGGTCACACTGTGCGCGCAGCTCTCTGGCGTGATTGCCCATGCCCATGCGGTGGGCAATATTGATGTCTTCCGCAAGCCAAATAACCTGCCTGCCTATAAAACCTTTCAGGGTGTGTCCGGTTCAGGCGGGATTGCCCTGGGTCGTGCCGTGATTCTCTACCCGCCAGCAGATCTGGCCGCCGTTCCCGATCGTGAAGCCGATGACATCAGCGAAGAACTACAATTATTAGACAGCGCCCTCAACTCCGTCCGTGAAGAAATCCAGTCGCTCGATGACAAGATGCAGGATGCGCTGATGGCCGAAGAACGCGCCCTCTTTAGCGTATTCTTGCGGATGCTGGATGAAAATGCCCTGCCGGCAGAAATCAAGGCGCTCATTCGGGAAGGCCATTGGGCACAGGGTGCAGTGCGCATCGTGATTGATAGTCATGTGGCACAGTTTGCCCAGATGCAGGATGATTATTTACGTGAACGGGTGGCAGACTTAAAAGACTTGGGCCGCCGTATTCTGGCGCGTTTACAGGAAGCTGATGCCAGTCATCGTGAGCTGACCGATGAGAGTATTCTGATAGGGGAAGAGATTTCCACTGCAGCTCTGGTTGAACTGCCAGTGGATAAAATTGCTGCGATTGTCACCACTGAAGGTGCCATGAACTCGCATATGGTAATTGTGGCACGTGCCCTCGGCATTCCGACTGTGGTCGGTGTGACTGAACTGCCAATTAATACCCTGGATGATGTAGAAATGATCGTTGATGCGCATCAAGGCCGGGTCTTCATCAATCCGCCACGGCGTTTGCGCAGTCGCTATAAAGAAATTCAAAAAGAAGAAGAACAGATCGCCAAAGATCTGCGTCAGTACGAAACCAAAGATGCGATTACCCCGGATGGGGTAGCGGTAAAACTGTACGTCAACACCGGCCTGATGATCGATGTGGTCCGTGGCGTGCAACGTGGTGCCAAAGGCGTTGGTTTATACCGTTCTGAAATTCCATTTATGCTACGCGACCGCTTCCCGGGCGAAGAAGAACAGCGCGCGATTTATCGCCAGCAACTCACTCACTTTGCCAATAAACCGGTAGTGATGCGTACCCTGGACATTGGGGCAGACAAAGACCTGCCGTATTTCTCGATTGAAGAAGAAAATTCGGCACTGGGCTGGCGTGGCATTCGTTTTACCCTGGACCATCCGGAAATTTTTTCTTCACAAATTCGCGCCATGCTTAAAGCCAGTATCGGACTGAATAACCTGCATATTCTGTTGCCGATGGTGACCAGTGTCAGTGAGGTCGAAGAAGCTCTCTATTTACTGGAACGTGATCATGCGGCGATTCAGGAAGAAGAACAGGTCAAAGTGAACAAGCCAAAACTCGGCATCATGGTGGAAGTGCCGAGTGTGCTGCATCAAATTGATGAGTTTTCCGAACTGGTCGATTTCTTCTCGGTTGGCTCTAACGATTTGACTCAATATCTTTTGGCAGTCGATCGCAATAATCCGCGGGTTGCCAATGTCTATTCACATTTACATCCTGCCGTACTGCGTGCCCTGACCCGTCTGGTGCAGGACTGTCATCGTAATGAAAAACCGGTCAGTATCTGCGGTGAAATGGCAGGTGATCCGCTGTCTGCGGTTTTGCTCATGGCCATGGGCTTTAATACCCTGTCGATGAGTTCGAGTAATATCCTGAAGGTACGTAAAACCATTTGTCACGTGCCGATGAGTGATGCACAGGAATTGCTACAGCATGTGTTAAAAATGGACAATCCACTGATGGTAAAAAGCTGGCTGGAATATTATTTCAGAACCCATGGTTTGGGTGATATGGTGAAATCAGCCACGCGTATGGTGAGTGCCTAATCCGGGACTTTTCCAGTCCCTCGACGAGTGTAGAGGTGGTTATGGAATTTCTGGTTATCCTGTTCATGCTCATTGCGGTGTTCTATATTGTTATTATTGCACCTGCCTTGCGGGCCCGGAAAAATGCGGATTATTCCGGTTCATCTTATACACGTCCTGCCAGCGGCTATGCCGATCGGCCTAAAATGTCCCCTCTATTGGGCATCGAAATTTCAGCATCCCAGCGACGGCGTTTAGGCCGAAATGATCCCTCTGTGATAGCGGCCAAACTCTATCGTCAGCAAAAAGATCAATTTGCCAGTTTTCAGCATGCCAGAACTGAACCTCACCCTGCACATTATGGACAGCCAAATCAGGGAAGACTGAATAAATTATTTAATGATTTTATACGAGATGAGCCAACAAATTCATCGCGGCGCTCCACTCAAAATACACAAAATCGTAGCAACCGCCCCGTTGCCCCGCTCTCTCCACTTGGAACCAACTCCAAACAGCCAACGCGTCATCCTCAACCACCTTACAGATCTTAAGCTGCCATTAAAAAAGGGCGATCTTCCATGGAATATCGCCCTTGTCTGTGCTTGTTGTAGCCACGTTTTGCATTTTTCTTTCGGTCTACAAAAACCTGACTTTTGTTGACTTCATGCATGTATTTTGCCACAAAATTATGGATCACCACATGCTCGACTGTTTTCTTCTTGGCCATGTTGTACTTTCGCCTTTTAACTAGATTTTAGTGAGTTTCCACGCGAGTGGGAAAATAATGATACGCCATTTTGGACAATTTTCAAGCATATTTGCCAATGCTTTTTTTAAAAATAAAGACCATTTAAGCAGGATATTCTGTATTACAAAAATGAGCGCTATGGCCGGAAAACATGCTGATTACATTCAGCATTTCATGATGTTTTTCACACAGACAAAACCTGATCAAAAAAAGCATTTAAAATAAATCAGTTATAAGATTTATTTTAAACAGCACGATTCATCTATTAGTTTGATCCTTTGATAAAAACAGATGAGGGACTTGAAGATTGTTATTTTCGTTTAATCCGATTCATTATTTGAGTTATCTAAAATATAGAGAATTTGATATTGTCAAAGAGTAGAAAACCGGCTATTTTTAAAAAGTAACCATTTAATTTTCAATATTTTAGACTTTATTAACTTCAAAAATATTTTTTGAGTAACATCACTCAATTATATCCTGTGAATTCCACTTTGTGCGCTAACAGCATTTATATCAAGATATTGAAAATAGAGTAAAACCTGATGCCCTTCGCAGATAACTCAATATTTTATAAATACTGGATAAACGCTACAAGATATTCAAAACTTGGAGAGGAAAAATGAGCCAAGATTTTAAAAAATGCCCTGTTACCCACCTGACCACTGAAGCGGGTGCACCTGTGGTCGACAACCAGAACAGTATGACGGCAGGTGCGCGTGGACCTTTACTCGCTCAGGATTTATGGCTGAATGAAAAACTGGCCAACTTTGTCCGTGAAGTGATTCCAGAGCGTCGTATGCACGCCAAAGGTTCAGGTGCTTTTGGAACCTTTACCGTGACCAACGATATTACCCAATATACCCGCGCGAAAATCTTCTCGGAAGTGGGCAAGAAAACAGACATGTTTGCGCGTTTCTCGACCGTCGCAGGTGAACGTGGTGCGGCCGATGCAGAACGTGATATCCGTGGTTTTGCCCTAAAATTCTATACTGAAGAAGGCAACTGGGATCTGGTCGGCAATAACACCCCGGTATTTTTCCTGCGGGATGCGCGCAAGTTTCCAGATCTGAACAAAGCCGTTAAGCGCGACCCGAAAACCAACAAGCGCAGTGCCACCAATAACTGGGATTTCTGGACATTATTGCCTGAAGCCTTGCATCAGGTTACGATTGTCATGTCGGATCGTGGTATTCCAGACGGTTATCGTCACATGCATGGTTTTGGCAGCCATACCTTTAGCTTTATCAATGCCAATAATGAACGCTTCTGGGTGAAATTCCATATGCGTACCCAGCAAGGCATCCAGAACCTCACCGATGCTGAAGCTGAAGCACTGATTGCCAAAGACCGTGAAAGCAGCCAGACTGACCTGTTTGATGCCATCGAACGTGGTGATTATCCAAAATGGAAAATGTATGTCCAGGTGATGCCGGAACTGGAAGCTGAAACCGTTCCTTATCATCCATTTGACCTGACCAAAGTCTGGCCGAAAGGTGATTATCCGCTGATTGAAGTCGGTGAGTTCGAACTGAACCGCAATCCGGAAAACTATTTCCAGGATGTGGAACAGGCGGCTTTTGCACCCAGCAATCTGGTACCGGGCATCAGCTACTCGCCGGACCGGATGTTACAAGCACGTTTATTTAACTATGCCGATGCCGCGCGTTACCGTGTCGGCGTGAATCACTCACAGGTTCCGGTCAATGCTGCACGCTGTCCGGTCAATTCTAACCGTCGTGATGGTCAGGGTCGTATGGATGGCAACTACGGTTCCTTGCCACATTATGAGCCGAACAGTTTCAGCCAATGGCAGGAGCAACCGGAATTCAGAGAGCCACCACTAAAAATCACCGGTGCTGCCGATTTCTGGGATTTCCGTGAAGATGATAACGATTACTTCAGCCAGCCACGTGCCCTGTTCAACCTGATGAATGATGAACAAAAGCAGGCCTTGTTTAATAACACGGCTGGCGCGATGGGTGATGCACTAGATTTCATTAAATACCGTCACATCCGCAATTGTTATAGTTGCGATCCGGCCTATGGCGAAGGCGTAGCACAAGCACTCGGCATGACAGTGGCAGATGCACAGGCTGCTCGTGAAACCGATCCGGCCAAAGGCTTAGCCAGCTTGCTTTAAGCTGCCTTAGCGATATATAAAAAACCACCCTCGGGTGGTTTTTTAGTGTGATATCAAGCAGTATACAAATAATACGTCACTAGAAAAAATATAACGATGAGCAACGATATTGAAGACATTATTCAACAACACGACATCATTTTATTTGATGCTGTTTGTGTGATCTGTAATGGCTGGGCACGTTTCTTGATTAAATACGATAACAAGATACAGTTTAAACTGGTCTCTGCCCAATCCCCTTTAGGTGTTGCCCTGCTCGAGCATTACCAGATGTCCACTGCACATTACAGCACGATGCTCGTCATCCAAGCTGGCACACTTTATACCGAATCCACTGCCCTGTTAAAAGTCATGCAGCATCTCGGTTTTCCGTTGAATTTAATGAGTACAGGCTATTTAGTGCCGCGTTTTATCCGCGACTTTCTGTATCGTGGCGTTGCTTTAAAGCGCTATCAGCTATTTGGTAAAACTGATTATTGCCTGATTCCATCTAGCGAAAATAAACACCATTTTCTGGAAAATGCTATTCGTGAATTCTGAGCCTGTTTTCACCCAAACACTTCGCAACATTCAGCTAAGCTTGGCAATGCGCTGATTCTATCAAGGACTGATTCCAAAAATACTGTTTCAGTCCCCTGCTGAAATCACAATCTGGCAAAACCTGGGCTTTGAGCGGGTACTGGCCAAAGTCTTGGTTGGATTTTCTGGCATAGGTGAAATGCTGTTTGGCTGATGCTTTCTGTGCTTGCCATTCAACTCATCAAGCAAGAACAGCGTGAAGCCATTAGACAATAATCCGTTTGCCTTCATGTACGCAGTAAAACGGATTAATCAGCTTGGAAGAATGTTTGATAATTTCATGTAATTCATGCTCTGGTGCATCCCGATCTTCATCAGTGAGCTGGAAAGTACGGTAATGAATCGCCAGTGAGCATTTGGCCTGCAAGTCCTGATGTGCATGAAATGCATCTTCCGGATTCATATGAATCGCACGCATCAGTGCACGCGGCTCATAGGCACCGATGGGCAGCAAGGCAATTCGGGGCGCACCCAGACGCTTGCGAACCTCTTTAAAATGCGAGGCATAACCACTATCTCCGGCAAAGAAACAATGTTCCTGACCATGCAATAAGGAAAAGCCACCCCACAAAGCACAATTCTGATCACGCATACCGCGCCCCGAGGCATGCTGTGCCGGCGTATAGACAATGCGGATTTCTTCAAAAAATGCATTTTCCCACCAGTCCATCTCATGCACGGTATAGTGCTTTGGCAAATACCAGGCATTGCCCAGTCCGGTATAAATTGGCATTTCAAATGTGCTATGCAACCATTCCAGTGTGGCCAGATCCATATGATCATAGTGGTTATGGCTGAGCAGCACAGCATCAATATGTGGCAGTTCATCTAGCGCAATACCGGCAGGAATGACCCGCTGCGGGCCAGTGGATGCAGAAGGACTGGCATATTCAGCCCAGACCGGATCGGTCAGGAAATTATAAGGCCCGATTTGAATGAGCACAGTGGCGTGACCAATAAACCAGATTTGCCAGTCATCTAAAGGCGCATCGGGACGCTGCTGTGGCAATGCACGCGGTCGCGCAAAAAACTCGGCACGTTCTGCATCGAGATTGATATTCCAGTTTTTGGATTTTCGGGTAATGAGCCATTTATATAAGTCAAAACGACTGTGCGCCCGAGCAGGATGCTCGAGATTACGAAACTGTTGTCCATTGAAATGATCTGAATGCAGATACTCAAATACCGGCTTAGACCAGAGATGTTTCCAACTGGACTCCGTGGTTAACTGAAATTTTTTAGTTTTGAGAAGATCTTGCATAAACATCCACTATTTATTATTCGCTATATGCAAGACAGCAACCGCTTGAAATGGTCAGGCGACGCATCTTTTAATGAGCATACAAACTAAAAACAGGCGCACTTGAGTATAGTATGAAATCCATCACAGACAATCATGTATGTTTTTGTTATTTTAGCAAAAAAATAGCGCTCTGATAGCCTGCTGGCTGGCCGGACTAGGGGTACTATCGAGAAAGACATGATGCATGCAGTTTTTTAAAAAATACAAAATCATACCAAGCCCTACTCTGCTGATTTCAGCCAAAATTTTATCCTCATAATGTGCTGATTTGATCGTGCATGCCTGAGTTATGCAACGATTGAGAGTGCGGACGATGAAATCTACTATTTTTAACATTTGGCCAATCTGCTAAATAAACTTGCTTAAACTCTTGTGAACGGATGTAGCCATAGACTTCTTTCATCTAAAAAATTTAAAGCATAAAAAAGGGCTTTCGCCCTTTTGATTTGCTACAGATTTAGCGCTTGGAAAAGTATTGCTCACGCCACTCTTTCCAAAAGTACATAATGATGCCGAACATCACCACGGCAATTCCTGCAAAGGCATGACTGCTGATGATTTCATGATTCAGAGTCGCACCAAGTACCAGTGCGATGACTGGCGTCATGACATTACTCAAAGATACTGTTGAAGCATTTAAACGCCGAATCAGCCAGAAATAACACAGCATCGCCACAATCGAGGACATGATCATGGTAAATACAAACCCGATCAGCGCCTGTGTGCCAGGCAACTGGGTCGGCATATGCTGCCAGATAAATGGAATCAAGAGCAGTGAACCGGCTGCTGATAGCAGCAATGAACCTGTCGCTTGTGACATTGGGCTTAAAGGTGCGTTGATCTGTTTGACCCAGAAGATTGAACTGATATAGGACACCATACTGATCAGCATCAGCACCACACCCCAAGGATTCACCTTGCTGTCTGCCGAATCTAAAAATACAAAACTCAGTCCGGCAATGGCAACAGCCATACCCGACCATTGCAGCCACACTAACTGATGAGTTTTTAAGATCACATGCCCGATCAGACCGGCAATCAGCGGCGAAAAACCAAAAATCAGGGCCATCAGACCTGAGGTCAGATAATTGGCTGCCAGATAAATAAACAGCTGTGCACCGATTAAATTCAGACTGCCGGCCAGATAGCTTTTCATTGAGGTGCTGTCAAAAGGCAAAGGATCACGCATGATTTTTAGCAGGAATAGCGCAATAATCGATGCGCCAAAATAGCGAATGATCAGTACCCACATCGGGTGAATCTCGGCCACGCTCCAGACAATCGCCAAAGGCGTTGCGGCCCAAATCAGCACCAGTAAAGCATAAATACTTGCCGTCACCAGCATGGGAGATGAATTTGAATTCATAAAAGACTCAATTAAAGTTAATCAGAAAGAGTTGAACTAACTTCTCGTTCAAATCCACAATCGACAATACTGATTGCGGCATGGATGCCGCCGCTAAACTGGGATATATGGACATATCCTCAGTTTAGAAAAAGATTTTTGTCACCTTGCGCCATGTATGGCTCATCTCTCAAAAGTGAGGCATTACCTACGCAAAGTAATACAAACCAAAACTGAAACTTGAGGTAGTGATCATATAGAGAGTATTCGATCAATATAAAAAAACAGACCTATGCAAAACATAGGTCTGTTCCAAGATATCTCAATACAACTTAAGCAATTTTGCGTAAGTCTTGTGCCAGATCCAAATGTTTTTCAGCTTCAAAAGCCGTATTCTTGCTGATCATTTTTTTCAGATGACGCATTTCTTTGGCCGCATTGACGGTAATACCGGCAACGATTTGACCATCGGTCACACCATACATCACAAATGAATTGTCTGCGCCTTTGGCTGCATCCATGTCACCACGAACCAGCCATTGGGTCGCTGCCATATCACCGACAAACTGGAAGTTGATATTGAGCTGATCGGTCCAGAACCAGGCCGGATTGGCTTTTGGATGTTCGACACCCATGACATGACGCGCAAAAATGCCTGCCTGAAGATTGGCATTTTCCCAAGTCTCGACACGGCGGAATTCGCCGTCTTCACGAAGTTGTGTCGCGACATCACCTGCTGCATAAATATCGGCATTTGAAGTCTGGCAGTTTTCATTGACCTTGATCGCTAGATCAGCATCTAAACCGGCTGCAATGGCAAGCTGTGCGTTTGGCACAATTCCGATTCCATAAACTACAGCATCAGCACGTAACTCTTCGCCATCAGCTAAAGTCACCACAATTTCTTCACCATCTAAACGGCAAGCTGCAACTTGAGTATTTAAGCGAACATCTACGCCTGCCAGACGATGTTGTTCAAGCAGAAACTCACTTAAAATACGCGGTGAACAACGACCCATCACCATTGGTCCCTGCTCAAGCACAGTCACCTGACAGTCTTTGTAACGCGCAGAGGATGCCAGTTCAAGACCGATCACACCACCACCGATCAGCAGAATACGTTGACCTGCTTGCAATACAGGAACCAAGGCTTGTGAATCTTCAAGGTTACGAAGCGTATAAACATGTTTGCCTAACGCATCGAAGTTTGGCAGACGGCGCGCGGCACCGCCTGTTGCGAGAAGCAATTTGTCATAAGCAACAACATCACCATTTTGAAGTTCAACCGTTTTCGCGGTCGCGTTGATTTGAGTCACGCCATTGCCACGAATGGTGGTCACGCCAAGTTCAGCCAGTTTTTCTGCTGACAGAATTTCAATCTTGGTGTCCTCAGGTTTTAGAATCACGTCTTTCGACAGTGGCGGACGCTCATAAGGAAGATGCGTTTCATCACCAATCAGAATGATTTTACCTGCGTACTTGTTGCCACGAAGTTCTAAAATCGCGCTTGCACCTGCCTGGCCAGCCCCTACAATTACGATGGTTTCGATGTTGCTCATGTCAATTAACCTTTTAACTCTGCAGATACGATGCCGAAGCCCGCAATCCATTCACTGATATCTTCATAGCAGTGTGTTGTCATGTCGTATTCGCCCATTTCGCTTAAGGCTGCAAATGCGGCCATCCAGGAACGGACTTCCTGACCACCACGACCGCCGTCACGACGAATTTCATCTTCTGTCATGGCTTCTAAGGTCGCGAAATCAGCGTTCTTGAAGGTTTCAAGTAGTGCACGATCCCATTCAGCATTTAAAGGAACTGCAACCGAAGTATCGCCTGCTGCCAGTTTCTGACCGACTGCAATGACTTTGCCCTGACGTGCTTCACGTGCTTCAGGCGTTGGATTACGACCTGCAATCAGGAATTCTTCTACTTGTGGTGGAACCGAACCCATTTGCGGTGTGGGTGGATCATGCGACAGACCACCTGTACCTAAAACAAGGACACGCTCATTTTCAAGGTTTAAAGATTTAATAAACTGACCTACAGCACGGCCCAAAGCAATGGTACGCTTGGTGGTTGGCATCGGTGCTGCAGCGCCATTAATAAAAATTGGAATCGTTGGATAACGATCGAGTTTGCCGTCACACAGGAAGTGTAATGGCTGAGTCACCCCATGATCCGCCTGCATACGGTAAGAATATGCAACGTCTACACCTTCATCGAGTACACGTCGAACCAAGCCTAATGCTTTGTCTTCAGGTACATCGATGTGATCATTGTCTTTACCATAATCCCAGTCACCCGCAGCTTTGGCACGAATACCGACACAGAAACTTGGCATCAGGTCATAGAAGAAACCATTAAAATGGTCAGGACCAAAGGTAATAATCAGGGTTGGGTCGTAAGCTTTTACTTCAGCAGAGAGTTTTTCAAAAGCATCACGAACGGCTTGTTCTTTACGCTTTTCCTGTGGTGAAGCAAATTCCATTAAAGGACTGTGCGATGCACAAATAAGTTTAACGGCCATGAGAGACTCCAAAAAGGAAGACTTAAATCCTCCCCAACCCTCCTTTAAAAAGGAGGGAGATTTTCCCCCTCTTTTATAAAGAGGGGTAAGGGGAGATTTTTAAAAGCAGATTTTTATTCGTCAAAGAAACCGGCACGGGGCTGACGTAAGCCACGAATTCCCAGACCGCATTCTGCATTGATCAGAACGCCAGTCAAAGGACGGTTATTTTGACGAGATGCCAAGAGTACGTATGAACCTGTCATATCTTCCGGTTCAGGCAAGAAATTCAGTGGCATACCACGTGCAATTTTCTCAGGATCACGTGCATCGAGCAGGCCAACATTTTCCTGACCGAGCGACGCTGCGCCTTTGATATTCACATTCATACCTGACGGTGCAACCGCATTCACTCGTACTTTAGGCGCAAGCTCATAGGCCAATTCTTTCATAATACCCACCCCTGCATGCTTAGATGCAGTATATACAGGGCCTCCGCCAGCGGAGTACAGTGCCGAATTAGACAAAGTAAATATGATAGAACCTTCAGAAGCGATCAATGCCTCCAGTGCAGCCTTCGCACCGAGAATGAGTGACTTGGTATTAATCCCCATAATCTCGTCAAAGGCTTTTTCCAGCTGCTCACCAGAGGTATTGACGATATCGGCATAATGATCCCAGATCCCGGCATTGCCGACGAAACAGTCGAGTTTGCCGAAACGCTCTACAGTGGCATTCACTGCACGAACGTTGTCTGCATAGCTGGCTACATCGCCTTCAATCGCAAGAACTTTACCGCCAAAGTGTTCGTTTAATGCCTCCACTTTTGCTTTTGAACGTTGAAGAACGGCAACTTGTGCACCCTCTTCCAGGAAACGTTCCACTAGCGCCCAGCCTAAGCCTGAACCACCACCGGTAATAAGTGCAACTTCGCCTTGTAGCCAACCCATGATTACTCTCCTGCCATCTCTACATATAATGCGCCGTCTTCAACCACTACCGGGAATGTTTGAATTGGATCAGTTGCCGGCAAGCAAAGTGCTTCGCCGGTTTTCAAACAAAAACGTGCAGCATGAAGTGGACATTCCACTGTACCGTCGTCTTCCAGATAACCTTCAGACATAGACGCATTGCCATGTGAACAGCGGTCGTTCATTGCGAAGAACTCACCACCGTTATTGAATACTGCCAATGCATCAATACCATTCACGCCGCAATCTACTTTTAGCGCTTCGCCTTCGTCTAATTCGTCAACTTGGCAAACAAAAATCTTATTCATTAGAAGAATACACTCAGGTTATGTGAGCTATAGGTCGCTTGATCCAGCATGATCTTACGGTTGAAGATCTGGAAGCCGAGGCCGCCTTCAACTTTACGGATCTTGTCATGGCGTTTACCGCAGTAAATGACAATGTCTTTCTCTTTTTGCGTACGATATAGCAAATAGGTTACATATACGTCGTATTCGCCTTCAACTTCAGCTGGCTCTACGATCACGTTGCTCACCATGTGAGTGGTACGTGATGGAGGCTCTTCAGCCCAAGCCATACCGGTTTCAAGACGTGCGACACGACGCTCTAAAAGGTCTTTGGTATCGTTGAATACCCAAGTCGTCGGTGGCTCAACTGAACGGCGACGGTCACGGGTTTGCGCGTTTGGTGTGGTACGTAGCGTATAAGAAATATCTTCAGCCAAGGTATCCAACCAATCGCGGAATTTCCAGTCGTCCAGCAATTTTGCTTCGCGATACAGGAACTGACTGATTTGATGATGAAGTTCTAAACTCACTTGACTCATTTCATAAGCTCCTTCTCGTATGCGTCAGCTGCTGCTTCAACGTCTTCCCATTTTTCATGGATCAATAAATCTGCCCAGCGGCGGTACATGCCACGTGCTGCAGTTTCAGAGAAAATATAGTTGGTGATCCCCGGAATACCGTCTTCACGGATTTTCTCGTTACCTTTACCCATTTCCATAATGAGTTTGTTTTGACGCGCTTTATAACCACGTAAAACTTTCTGGATTTCGATCCAGTTTTCAGAGTCATCTTGCTCTAGGAAACCAGCTGGACCGAAAGCACGCGTTGCAGAACGTTCAAATGCTTCTTTCACTTCTTGTGATGCTTCAGCATCCGCAATACAGAATGCCCATACTTCAGTTTTGTTTGGACCACGTGGGTGCCATACACGAAGCGTTGCCGTACCGTTCAACCAAGACAAGGTCGGGAACATGGTGTTATGACCTGCAAGACGCAGGGCACGGACTTCACCTAAACGCTCTTTTACTTCTTCATAAGTTTCGCGGAAGTAGTTGGCTACTTCACCGTCGACCCATACGTTTGCATCTGGTTTTTCTGTGAAGAAAAAGCCTGAACCGTGACCACGTGAACCGTACTGAAGTGCATCTTTAGCCGTTTCCCAAACTGGACGAGCCGTTTGTGCAGCACCAAGTTTTTTCGATGCTTCATCATCTGGTTTTGCGCCAAGGACTTGGATCGCAGATGCATGAGAGAACAAGGCATGATACTGGTCAGATGCAAACTGTTCCGCTGCAAATTTCCAGTTACACTCGATTTCCCATTTGTGTACACCACCGATGATTTCTGTACCACCTGGACGACGGTCAAGTACACCATCTAGATACCAAGCGATATCGCCCATGTATTCTTCAAGATCAGGTGTGGTTTCATCCCAACAAGCGAATACCAGGCCTTTGTAAGACTTGACACGATTCACTTCGACCAAGCCCCATTGCTCTTTACATGCACCTTGTGGGTAAGCACGTTCTTCAAGCGGAATGTCTTTTAAAGAACCGTCAATGCCATAAGACCAGCCGTGGTATGGGCAAGTGAATGCACGGGTATTACCACAGTCTGCGAAACTCACACGCATAGAACGGTGACGGCACTGGTTTAAGAATGCTTTGATTGAGCCATCTTTTTGACGTGCCACGATGATCGGATCTTCACCCATATAGGTATTGAAGAAGTCACCCGCCTTTGGAATCTGGCTTTCATGACAAAGGAACAACCAAGTACGGCCAAAAACGCGTTCAAGTTCTAATTCGTAAATATCTGGATCTGTATAGATAGATGGAGTGATACGCCCATTTTGTGCATCGACTAAAGCGTCGATTTCACGCACATCAATTTTTCCACTCATGAAAAGCTCTCCTGTGACCCATCAAGGCACAAAGTAAATAGACTCAATTCGAATGGATAATGGATTTTGGATTGATTTTGGGGAAATATTTTTTTTGTTTCAATTAATAGCTTTAAGCAATTATTCCACGTGCTTGTTCTGATATTAAAACATTAATAAATATCTCAAGAGTATTTACTTTCTAAATATCAAAATAACCTTCACGACATAGTTGTTTATAGATTATACTTCTATGAAATTATAGTAAGACATTTTTTGGATTACTCTTCGGGCTGATGACATGGAATTACGACACCTTCGCTACTTTATCACCGTTGCTGAAGAACTGAACTTTAGTAAGGCAGCACTTAAACTTTATACGGCTCAACCCTCACTTAGCCAGCAAATCAAAGACCTGGAAGAAGATGTCGGCGTCAAGCTACTCAACCGAACCAAACGTAAAGTGGAGCTGACCGAAGAAGGTGCCGTATTTCTGGAACAGGCGCGCCTGACCCTGGCACAAGCAGACAAGGCCGTTGCCATGGCACGTCAGGTGTCACAAGCCAAGCAGCAAATGCTACGGATTGGTTTTGTTCCGGTGGCCGAGATGAAAATCTTCCCGTATATCTTGCCAAATCTGCGTGTGCAAAATCCGGATTTAAAAATTGAATTGCTCAGCCTGAACAATAATGAACAAATGCGTCTGTTGAAAAAAGGTGATCTGGATCTGACTTTTACCCGTCATAACTTCAATAGTGATGAAATTGAAAGCCAGTTTGTAATTCGTGAGCCTTTGATTTTTATATTACCTAAAGATCACCCTCTGGCAAAATACGAGAGAATTCCAGTTAAAGCATTGAATGGTATTGATTTTATTATTCCATCAGCAGAGCAGTCACATACTTTGCATCATGCCATTCTGGACTTTGCCAAAGCCAATAACGTTGAGCTCAACATCGTACAGAAAGCGGATAATATCCTGTTCAATATCAACTCGATTGGTATTGGCTTGGGCTGCACCATATTACCGGGCTATATTGTACCGCTGACCATGGACAATACCGTAATTCGCCCTCTGGACGTGGAACTGCCATATCTGGATCTGTATGTCAGTTACCACAAAAACAACAAATCCTATGCGGTAACCAAATTCCTTGAGCTATTAACTCGGGTGTTTTATCTGGACATTAACCGCGACGAACAGGACTAATCCCGCTCCATCCCAGATCAAGCATATGCCATTCAACTTTTGAGTAGCATGTGCTTTTTTGTTTTATCATTTTTTGCTAAAAAATTTATTTTAAATTCTATTTTTTGATAAAGGATCAATCTGTAGCTCCTTAATTGGTCGCCTGATCTAGGCTAATACTGCCTGTTTTTCACCCTAAACTCCCTTCATTTACAACTTAAGTCTAATAAAAGTTAAGTCAGTTTTTTCTCGGCTTAAATTTAATAACTTGCTAAAAATAATTAGATTTTTACATCAACCTATACAAATGAGAATCATATGCACTTAAATACATTCTGTTCAATATTTTGCCCACAAAAAAAGGATGACCGAAGCCATCCCTTTTTAAAACACGGTAAAATTATTTTACGCCGTGAACAGCAAGATAGTTTTTGATCACAGTATTGAATTCGTCTGCTTTCTCAACTTGAGACCAGTGACCACATTGGCTGAAGATGTGCGCATCAGCATTTGGAACCACATTCAGGATGTCCCAAGTACGTGATACTGGAATGACCACGTCTTGCGTACCATGAATCAATAACACTGGCACAGTAATATCTTTCATTTTTTCGAAATCAAGCGGGAATTCGAAACGGTCACGGTCACGTGCGCCAACTACATCCATCAAACGATTTGATGCATAGTCATTTGCAGCAGAAGCAAAGCGAACTTTAACCAGTTCATCCGTGATCAAGTCTTTATTTACCACAAACATTGACAAGGTTTTCTTGATGCCTTCTTCAGTCAACACCGGGTTTGCATGCGCTTTGAGTGCAGCAGTTTGTTTCGCACCGCCTGTCCCCATAGACACGATACCCAAAACGCGCTCTGGATAATCCAGTGCCAACTGGAATGCCAACCAGCCACCTAAAGAGTTACCCACTAACCAGGTTTTTTCGATACCCAAAGCATCTAGCGTACGGATCGCATGGTCTACCCAGGCACGAATACCATATTCAGTGTTTGGCGCAACCACAGTTTGGCCATAACCAATGGTATCAATCGCGATACAACGTGCTTGCTCACCAATTTGTGGCAGGTTTAACCACCAGTTTGCCGCAGCAGATACACCTGTGCCTGAACCGTGTAAAAATAGAATAGGTGTACCTTCACCAATTTCGTGGTAATGGGTCAACTCACCTTCAGCAGTTTCAATCCATTTGTCTTCCAAGCCAAAGAACGGATCTGTTTGATAGTCAGGGATTTGAACAGTGCTCATATTACTTCCTCTTACAGTCTTTCGCTTGCGTGTCCCTCTCTTTTCAAGAATTCGACGTCAAGTTGACTCATTAAAATGACTTTTTTACATCCTTATCTTAACCGCTCAAGACGGGTCAACTGATACAAAATTACGATTGCACACTACAAAATATATATAATTTAAGCTTATGTTTTATATAGTTATTTTAATATGAAAATCCTTATTTATTTTCAGGATTTAGTTTATATGCAGATAGAAAAACAGCGCTACACCGGATAGCGCTCTTGATCAAGGCAGCAGAATTAGAATTTATAGGTATAAGTGGTTGCTACACGGTATTCCTGAAGGTCTGGTTTTGCTGGATTTGCAAAATTCACATCAATATACATGCCCTGTACGCCTAAACCTTTTAATTTACCTTCTGGCACAGTGTAATTGACGATTGCATTCACTTCATCCGTATTGAAGTTCTGACCTTGATATGCTCCGGTACCTTGCTGATCATAGCCTTTGAAATAAATCGCTGTTGCATTTAGTCCCTTCAAGCCGACTTCAGAAAAGTCATAACCATAAGACACATGCCATGACTTTTCTTCCGGCGCTGTGAAAGTTGCGACTCCCCAGTTTGCCAAATAAGGCTGTGGCACCCAGCCTCCCAATGTCGGGAATGCACTGTCACCAAACATTTGCTGATAACCCACACCGACCGTATGCGTACCATGATTGATTTTTGCAGCTACCGATAATGCCTGGTTGTCGATCTCACCATATAATTTATCGCCAGATTCGGAGTTATTGAAATAACGCACATGACTATCTAATTTGGTTTTTTCACCTAACCCGATTTTGTAACTCACACCCAGATAATGCTGCTGGTAAATGTCTTGAACATCGGCATACCAATAACTTGCACCCAACTCTTTTGTCAGCTGGTGATCTATACCGGCAATCCACATCCCATCCGCTTCTGCACCATTATCAAATTGTGGTGGATTAAATTTGGTTAAATCACGGAACTGGTTGTCATAACGGTTGTTAATCCCGTCAATATAAGCCAGTGTAAGCTTAGTATCTTTAAGCTCTTTCGACTCTAACCATGCACCGCTATAAGTTGTTAACAACTGACGCGATGGATCAAACACTAAAACTGGCGACACTGGGCGTAATTCACCAACTTTTAATTCGGTTTCTGAAACCTTGGCTTTTAAGGTTGCACCGACTTTACCGAAATGGTCTTTTGATTGCTTGCCATCATGCGGTAAAACCCAATCCGGATTCTTATCACGACCTTTGAGTTTAACTGCATGTTGAACTAGCACATCAGCACCGACCTTTATCCCACCGCCAATATCGTGATAACCCGACTTGGCATCCAGAGTCACCCCTTGTGACCAAGAACCCCAGTTACGTGATGAAGCATCATCTTGATACTGGCGATCTAAATAGAAATTTTTAAATTTTAATTGCACATTACTGTCGTCAATAAAATCTGCATTCGCTGCAGTTTTTCCTAAAGTTGCTATCGCAGCAAACATTGCTATCCATAAGTTTTGACGACGCATCATGAGTTCCCCATTTAACAGATAAAATCTATGTCGCCATCATGCGCAAGTCGATTTAAATAAAAAATCCGACCACAGTATTAAGATTTTCTGCTTTCATCGGCCGATATTTCAGACCTCTCCTCAAGCAACCAATCGCTTAGATTTTAAAACGATTAATTAAAATAAAAAATTGACCAGATATTTAATTCAAACTTTTGTTTCTTCTATTAATAAGAGTAAATTTTTTAAAATCTTTCAGCAGCCATTTTTTATTTATCGTTTTTATGTTTAAGGAAAATATAAAGCCAAAATAATCGCCCTACAATATTATAACTAAAACATCTCACCCCAGAGTTTTAATATATTAATCAGTCTCATTTAAAATAAAAAAGCACCCAATTTGGATGCTTTTTTATCAAACTTATTTTAATACTGAGCGATTAAAAGTTAAGCTTGTAACTCACGCGCTTTAGACATGGTTAATGCTAAATCTTCAATCATGTCTTCCTGACCACCGACCGTACCACGACGACCAAGCTCCATCAGGATTTCACGTGCAGAAACGCCATATTTTGCTTCAGCGCGTTTAGCAAACAGCAGGAATGAAGAATACACACCCGCATAACCCAAAGTTGCTGCATCACGATCGGCACGGATCGGGTTGTGCATCATTGGAATGACCAGATCTTCAGCAACGTCTTGTACTTTGAACAAGTCAACGCCAGTGTCCATGCCCATACGGTTTGCAACCGCAATGAACAACTCAAGTGGTGTATTACCCGCACCCGCACCCAAACCTGCAGATGCCAAGTCAACACGTACTGCACCGGCTTGTACCGCAGCAACCGTATTCGATACACCCATACCCAAGTTATGGTGACCGTGGAAACCGAGCTCAATGCTTGGGTCCAAGTGTTGACGTAAATGACCAACACGATCGATGACATCTTGAGGAAGCATATAACCTGCTGAGTCAGTGACATAGATACAGTTTGCACCGTAAGACACCATCTTGTTCGCTTCTTCAAGCAGTTTTTCAGGAGATGCCATGTGCGCCAACATCAAGAAACCGACCGTGTCCATTTCTAGTTTGCGTGCAGCCGTGATGTGCTGTTCAGAACAGTCTGCTTCTGTACAGTGTGTTGCCACACGAATAGTAGATACACCAATTTCATGCGCCATTTTCAAATGGTCAACCGTACCGATCCCAGGCAGAAGAAGTGCAGAAATTTTGGCATTCTTCATACGTGGCACAACAGCAGACAGGTATTCTTCATCCGTTGCCGCAGCAAAACCGTAGTTGACGGATGAACCGCCAAGGCCGTCACCATGCGTGACTTCAATTAAAGGTACGCCTGCATCATCAAGTGCTGTTGAAATCGCAATCATTTGCTCAACAGTGGTTTGATGGCGCTGTGGGTGCATACCATCACGCAAAGTCATATCATGAACAATAATCTTAGACATGTGGTTGCTCCTTAAGCGTCTTTATTGAATACGTGTTCTGCAAACATCTCTGCAGTACGTGCTGCAGCAGCAGTCATGATGTCAAGGTTACCCGCATATTTCGGCAGGAAATCACCAAGCCCTTCAACTTCTAAGTAAATTGACACGCGGTTGCCATCAAAAACTGGACCATTGACAAGCTTGTAACCCGGTACATATTTTTGAACTTCTTTAATCATTGCGTGTACAGATTCAGTGATCGCTGCTTGATCCGGTTCACCTTCTACCAGACAGTGAACCGTGTCACGCATCATCAGTGGTGGCTCAGCCGGGTTGATGATGATAATCGCTTTACCCTGTTTCGCGCCGCCCACTTTCTCAATGGCACCGGCAGTGGTACGGGTAAATTCATCAATGTTTTTACGTGTACCTGGACCTACTGATTTAGTCGATACCGTTGCGATGATCTCACCATATTCAACCGGCTGAACGCGAGAAACTGCAGCTACCATTGGAATCGTTGCCTGACCGCCACAGGTGACCATGTTTACGTTTGGCACTTCGCCACCCGTAAGCAATGCTTCCAGGTTGACCGGTGGTACGCAGAATGGACCGATCGCAGCAGGCGTCAAGTCAATCATCAGTACACCAAGTTCATTGAGCTTGCGGCTGTTTTCAGCATGTACATAAGCAGACGTTGCATCGAATGCAATTTTAATATCATCTGCAATCACGTGAGGCAGAAGACCATCCACACCTTCAGCGGTGGTTTTTAAACCCATTTTTGCAGCACGTGCCAGACCTTCAGAAGTTGGGTCAATCCCCACCATCCACACTGGCTCTAACCATTCGCTGCGTTGTAACTTGTAAAGCAAATCAGTACCGATATTACCTGGACCGATCATTGCACATTTAATCTTTTTCATGAATGTACTCTCTTGGAATCTCGATTATTCAGCAGCAAATGCAGCTGTAACAGAACTGAAGCCTTCAATTTCAACTTTGAATTCATCGCCTGGTTGAGCCACAACCATAGGCCCTAAGGCACCTGTTAAGATAATGTCGCCTGCAAGTAATGGACGACCACGGCGTACCATTTCATCTGCCAGCCAAACTGCAGCATTGAGTGGATTGGCCAGACATGCTTTACCCACACCTTGAGACACAACTTCGTCACCACGCGTCATGACCATTTTGCAGTTCACCAGATCAAGGTTTTCAAGTTTTACAGGTTGAGAACCTAAAACGAATGCTGCGGAAGATGCGTTATCTGCAACTGTATCAATTAAACTGATTTTCCAGTTTTCGATCCGGCTATCGACCACTTCAACTGCAGGCAGGGCATACTCAGTCGCGCTGATGATGTCAGCATAGGTATGTTTTTCTTTGGTCAAATCCTGGTTAATCACCAATGCGATTTCCGCTTCAACCTTAGGTTGAATCAGCAGACCTGCAGGAATTACTTCACCATCGCCATAGGCCATGTCAGCAAACAACATGCCGAAGTCAGGCTGATCTACGCCGAGTTGCGCTTGAACCACTTTAGAGGTTAAACCAATTTTACGGCCTACCAGACGGCGACCTTCAGACAAAGCGCGCTCGGTATTCACTTCTTGAACGGCATAGGCAATATCTACGTCAGCACTTTCACCACCCAGTTCTGGGCGAATCGGCGCGATCGCAGTTTGTGATAATTCAGCGCTACGAAGGGCTTGTGCAACTGATTCAACAACAGCAGAATTCGACATCAATGTTTCCTTAAACTGCAAAAATTAGGCTTATGCTGAGATCTAAGATGGACAGAAAATATGGACATGATCAGGCCGATAATCCGTCAGGATTACCTTTCTCAGAGCGAGCATAGGAATAAACAGTTTTAGAATGGGAAAAATACGGCTTTTATGCCAATAGTTATTTTATTTTTTGCTATAGCTATTATCTATAAAGAAAATTCACAAAAACCAAGACAAAACAAAATCTTAGTATTTAAAATGCATCATCATTTAGCAGAACAACTCCGCTAATCTGACCGAATAAAATCAACATAATTGCAACTTTAGACTAAAAGATAAGAGCAAATGCTTAAATCTGTAGCGCTCCCCGGCAGTTTTAAACCGGGGAAATACCATTTTTTACTGTAACCAAGATAATAGATTAAATTGCTTGTTTCCATTGGACTTTAGCCAACAATGCCGCATGTAAAGCGGTCACATCATCCACGATACAGACCGGATTGAATTGCGCCAAAAGTTCAGGTTCATGCACGCCATAGCTGACACCGATACTTGGCATGGCCATATTTTGTGCCATTTCCAGATCATAAGAAGTGTCACCGACCATAAGCGCATGTTCGGCCTGTACACCCGTTTCTGCCAGTATTTCTTCTAACATGAGTGGATCTGGTTTGGAACGGGTTTCACTGGCAGCACGCGTGGTCACAAACAGCTGCTCACTGTTGGTCTGCTTCAAGACACGATCCAGACCTTTACGGCTTTTACCCGTCGCCACTGCCAGCTTCACACCGTGTTGCTGCAAATCCGCAAGCATATGTGCCACCCCTTCAAACCAGGAATCTCCGGAAGAGTTTGCCACATAGTGTTCTGAATAGCTTTGTAAAATATTGGCATGCAATTCAGGCACATTCGGAAATAAACGCTGTGCCACTTCAGGCAAACCTAAGCCGATAATGCTTTTCGCGTCTTCATCGCTTAAAGGCTGCTGAAACTGTTGTGCTGCAAACTGCAAACTCGCCACGATTTGACTGACCGAATCAAATAACGTGCCATCCCAATCAAAAATGACCAGTTTTACAGGTGTGTTCATAAGGTTTCCTAAATTTGATTCAAGGTTAGGTAGCTTTACCACCTCTCTCTAGCCCTCTCCTTGTAGAAGAGGGTAGAGAGAGGTTTAATGCCTAAAATCTCCCCTAGCCCCTCTTTAAGAAAGAGGGTTAGGGTGGATTGAATTTATTAAAAGAAAAAATAAGTCTTTACTGAGCCGTCGGCTTATCCGCTTTCTGTGCTCTTAACTGTGCCACCAGACTCTGCATATCTTCCGGCAAAGGTGCTTCAATCATGGCATAACCCGGAATTTCCAGACGCATGGCATGCAGGCAAAGACGGCGTGGTTTCGGCCCGTTATAGCCAGTTTCATGACCATACTTTTCATCACCAACCAGCGGATGACCAATACTGAGACCATGTACACGAATCTGATGGGTACGACCCGAAAGTGGAGAGGCATAGACCAGTGTGGCATGCATAAAGCGTTCCTGCACATTCCACTGCGTCTTCGACTCTTTACCTTCTTTCGGCGATACACAGACACGACGCTCGCCATTGGCCAGCTCATACCGATGTAAAGGCGCATCAATCAACTGACGGTCAAGTGCTACGTTACCTTTGACCACAGCAGCATAGGTTTTTTTAATTTTATGTTCACGCAGCATGTCCTGTAAGCTTTTCAGTACGCTACGTTTTTTCGAGATCATCACCAGACCAGACGTGTCACGGTCAATACGATGAATCAGTTCCAGATATTTTTTCCCAGTCGCTGCACGTAAGCCTTCGATCAGACCATATGCGACACCACTACCGCCATGTACCGCGATGCCCGAAGGTTTATTCACCACCATCAGACCTTCATCTTCATAGATCACGCGGGCCAACAAACCATTGGCAACCTTGTCAGAAATGGGCGCAGCAGATTCATCTTTTTGCTCATAACGGATCGGTGCAACACGAATCTGATCAGCAATCGCCAGTTTGGTTTCCGCCTTGATGCGTTTTTTATTGACGCGCACCTGGCCTTCACGAATCAGGCGATAGATACGGCTTTTTGGCACACCTTTCAGACGACTAAACAGGAAATTATCGATGCGTTGTCCATCTTGATGTTCATCCACTTCAAACCAAGTGACGTTTTGCCATTGTTGCGTAGAATTCATACAGTTACTATGACCCAAAAAATACTAAAATTGATTAAAAACTGATCACTTAGATTATGCTTTACACAAGAAACATAAGCTTAGCCCATAGGCAGATGATGCAAGGTTTGATATAGTCAGCGCACGGAAACCATCGTTTGTGGGTAAAAGTTGAATCATTTCAGATTTTTCTGAACTTGATTGTTCAATTAAAGACTCACATGATACGGGAAGGTCCCCAAAGAATTATGCCGACGCCGAAGGCTTATTATATCGGCAAACAAAGCAAACTGTTGCGTTTAATTGTACCTCAGGTACATAAATCAGTTTGTCTTAAAAAATATGTCGCCAACTTTCGTTGGTTTTTAAACGTAAACTGATACACATCAGATTAGTCGCACCCTGAAGACGACTTCAGGCTACAGCGTCGATGCATTGGATCTGCACAGTTTGTAAAGATACGACGACAATTCCGTATCAAGACACTTTCTATAAAGAAGGGATGATCTTCGAGCAATGTGACAGTGAAAGTTACATACATCCAATGCACCGCTCGTCCGCCAGTGAAGCGTTCAGGTGACTTTAATCCGTTTAAAGATTGAAGCCGTATTGCCATCATCAATACGTGAATCAAAACCGAAGCCTATCTATACAAGTAGAAGCCGGTAAGAAAAGACTCAGACCACAATGAAATTCATTGCAGATTTGAGCCATTGATCCGTGATGTGTGATGTTCGCTACGTGTATAGCGATTTTTTGCTGTGTATCACTATAAGGTGTTACACCCATGAAACGTATGTTGATTAATGCAACACATGCCGAAGAAATTCGCGTTGCACTTGTCACTGGTCAGCGTCTTTACGATTTTGATTTAGAGAATCGTACCCGTGAACAAAAAAAATCCAATATCTATAAAGGTCACGTGACTCGCGTTGAGCCTTCTTTAGAAGCTGTATTCGTCGAATATGGTGCAGGTCGTCAAGGCTTCCTGTCGATGCGTGAAATCGCAAACTCATATTACAAAGCCGATCCACGCCAGACCTCAAATATCCGTGAACTGATCACGGAAGGCACCGAGCTTTTGGTTCAGGTGGAAAAAGAAGAGCGTGGCAATAAAGGCGCTGCCCTGTCTACGTTTATTTCACTTGCTGGCCGTTACCTGGTTTTAATGCCAAACAACCCGAAAGGTGGTGGTATCAGCCGTCAAATTTCTGGTGCTGTGCGTGAAGAACTGAAAGAAATGCTGGCGACGCTTAACGTACCACGTGGCATGAGCGTGATTGTGCGTACTGCCGGCATCGGCCGTTCACAAGAAGAGCTGCAACTTGATCTGCAACATCTGCTTGACCTTTGGGCACAAATCCAGAAAACAGCAAGTTCTGGCCCATCTCCAATGTTGGTGCATCAGGAAGCGGGTGTGGTGACACGTGCCATTCGTGACTACCTGCGTGATGATGTTGCGGAAATTCTAATTGACTCTGAGCAAGCCTATAACGAAGCTTATAACTTCGTAAAAGCAGTGATGCCACGTCAACTCGACAAACTGAAAACCTATACCTTAAATGAGCCTTTATTTGCTCATTTCGCGATTGAAAGCCAGATTCAGACTGCCTATGAACGTGAAGTAAAACTCCCTTCTGGCGGTTCGATCGTCATCGATCAAACTGAAGCTTTGGTTTCGATTGACATCAACTCAGCAAAATCGACCCGCGGTAGCGATGTTGAAGATACTGCGCTGAACACCAATATTGAAGCTGCAGAAGAAATTGCGCGTCAACTCCGTTTACGCGATATCGGCGGCCTGGTGGTGATCGACTTTATCGACATGACCAAAGATCGCAACCAGCGTATGGTGGAAGCGAAACTTCGTGAAGCGACCCAGAGTGACCGTGCCCGTATTCAATTCGGTCAATTGTCACGTTTTGGCCTGATGGAAATGAGCCGTCAGCGTCTACGTCCTTCTCTTGAAGAAGCGACTGGCTATGTCTGCCCACGCTGTCATGGTACTGGCATGGTACGTGACTTGCGTTCACTTTCACTTTCAATCATGCGTAAAGTGGAAGAGATTGCGCTGCGTGAACGTCAAGGTGAAGTTCAGGTCGAAGTTCCGGTCGAAATTGCTGCATTCATGTTGAATGAAAAGCGTCATACCTTGGTATATCTGGAACAGACCTCGAATGTACGTGTGACAGTATTGCCGCATCCGCATCTGGAAACTCCGCATTATGAAATCACTTATAATGCTGAAGGCTTTGCACCAACCAGCTATGAGCGTACCGAAGCGACCCGTTCAAGTGAAAAAGAATTGGGCTATGAGTCTTCTGAATGGCATCTAGAAGAAGAGCAGCATGCGCAACACGCAGCACCAGCGCCTTCACAGCCGCAACAAAACAACGGCCGTAATAACAATAAACGCCGCAATCCACAAAACCAGCCGGCTCAACCGCAAGTGGCACAGCAAACACCTGTACAGGCAGTAGCTCCAGTAGCTTCAAGCAGCCCATGTGCATGGTTAGAAAACCTGTTTGTACAAAAACAGGCAGCGACTGTTGATCCATCACGTACTGCCAATAATGCTGCAGCAGCGATTGAACAAATGATCAATGGCGGTGCGGTAAGTCGTGGCCAGTTCGGTCAGGTGGCTGCACCGGTTGCACAGCCAGCACCACAGCACGTAGCACAACCTGCTGCTGTATCAAGCAACAATAATGCTTACCTGGCACCATCGACTGTTGCACAAAAACAGGAACGTGATGCGGCAGAAAAACCGGCAGAGCGTGAAGAAAGGGCACCACGTCACAACAAGAAACCGCGCAACCCGAACCCGAAGCACAAAGAACCGCGCGAGCAGGTTCAGTCTGAAGCTCCTGCACCTCAGCAACATCAAGTGCATGAAGAAGTGGTTCAGGTGTCTCGTCAAGAACAACGCCATGAAGCACGTGAAAACAAGCGTCATTCTCGCCGTCAGCATCACAACGAGCCAGCGCAGCAAAATGATGTTCAGAACAATGAACAACAGCCACAACAGGCAATGCCGCGCCGTGACCGCCGCAACCAGCAACGTCCGGAACGCCCAAATCGCCACCGCGATCCAAGTGTTCTGAACGAACAAGCGCCTCAGGCAGCTCCTGCAGTTGTTGAAGCGCCGGCCGTCAATGACAAGCAGCTTCGTGTTGAATTGGTCGATGCACCCCGTACGGATGTGATGCCAACAGCAATGGTCGTAAATATTGACCAGGCAAAAAGCGAAATCGTGGCATTGAATGACAATGCTACAGTTGCAACGCCAGCAGTTGAAGTCACTGCACCGGCAGATGCGCCAGTTGAAGCGGCTGCAGCTGAAAATGTGGTTGAAGCCACCTTGACAGCTCCTGTGGAAGAAATTGTAGCGACTGAAGCAACGTCTGAAAAAACACGGGCCAGCAACGATCCGCGTCAGCGTCGTCGCCAGCAGCGTGCAGCACAGTCGCAACAACCTGCAGCTCAGCAGTTAACACCGTCACAAGTGCCAACTTTGGGCCAGTTCACCATTGGTAGCCTGATTCGTCATGTCTATGGTGAAGACTGCTCAGTGCTGATTGAACAGTTTGGTTTATTACCAACCTTCAACCGTGCTTTAGAAAAGTTCACGAAAGAGTACAACGCGAGTCTGGTGGCTGCCGCAGCGCCTGCTGCTGCAGAGAAAAAACCGGTCACCCGTGATGTTGAAGTAACGGTAGCCAAGGTTGAAGCAGAGCCTGCTCCAGTCCTGGACCTGAACCCACCAAAACCGGTCTCAGACAAGCGTGTTGCCAACGATCCACGTGAGCGTCGCCGTTTGGCCAAACAGGCTGCGGAGCAGGCTTTGCAACAAGCCAAACAGCAGGCAAAAGTGGAAGCCGCGCCGGCAGTTGAAGCTGCGCCAGAACCTGTAGCAGTAGAAGCACCAGCTGAACCTGTTGAAGCAGCTGTAACTGAAGCACCTGTAGCATCGGAAGCAGTGGTTGAAACGACGGAAAATACTCAATCGACGGAACCAGCAACTGAAACCGCAGCACCAGTAGAAGTGACCACTGAAGTTGCACCAGCTGAAGTTCAGGTCGAAGAAGTGGCTCCAGCTGAAGCAAGTGCTGAAACAGAAGCGCCTGTGGCAAAAAGCAAAGATGTGGCAGAAGCGACCGTAGAGGAAGCTGAAGCCAGCGAAGCGGAAAAAGCCGAGAAGCAAGCTGCTCGCCCGCGTCGTCCACGTGGCCGTCCACCGAAAAAAGCCAATACTGCAACTGAGTCATAATTTGCCCAATTGCAGTCACATAAAAAAACCTAGTCATTTCGATGACTAGGTTTTTTTTGCTAGATTTAGTCAGAATAGGTTGATTGCACTAGTGTTTTAACGCTAAAAGATGGATAGCTCGTCTACTGTATATAAATTGAACGTATCGGATACGAAAAATAAATAGGATTCTCATGACCCAAATGAAACCACACGATCTGATTGGGATTGCAAATGTCGCTGCCAAAATCCCGGCTTTCTTGACCAAAGTGCCCAATTTGCTCACTGGTCTAAGACAGGCATATTTACGTACTCCGAACACACCGGCCGGCCTGGGTCTGGCTTTTGAAAAAGCGACCAAGCGCAACCCGGAAGGTATCGCCTTGCGTTTTGAAGAGCAAAGCTATAGCTATGCCGCTCTCAATGCTTGGGCCAACCAGATTGCCCATTTCTATCTGTCCTTGGGTGCCAAGAAAGGTGATGTTGTTGCTGTCATAGTCGAGAACCGCCCTGAACTGATTGCCAGCGTGATTGGTCTGGCTAAACTGGGTGTGACCATCGCTCTGGTCAATACCTCTCAAGTCGGCAAAGTGCTGACCCACAGTATCAACCTGGTCAAACCAATTGCGGTGATTGTCGGTGAAGAGTGCCGGAACGCGGTCAACGAGATTCGTGATGACCTCAATATTAGCAGTGATCGCCTGCATTGGTTTGCCGATCAAAATACTCAAGCCGATCCGGGTCAGGCGCCTGCGGGCTTTATCAATCTGGCTGAAAAAATCGATCTCTCCCCGAAATTCAATCCACCGACCACCCATTCGGTGCAAGGCAAAGATGGGCTGTTCTACATTTATACGTCGGGCACCACCGGCCTGCCTAAGGCAGTCATCTTTACCAACGGACGCTGGACGCTGGCTTATGGCACCTATGGCCATGTGCTAAACCTGAAGAAAGATGATGTGATGTACTGCACCCTGCCGCTTTATCATGCCACAGGCATGGTGGTGTGCTGGTGTGGCGTGATTGCAGGTGCAGGAACGCTTGCGATTCGACGTAAATTCTCGACCTCCTCCTTCTGGAAAGATGTAAAGAAATTTGATGCCTCTGCGATTGGCTATGTCGGTGAGTTGTGCCGCTATCTGATGGATGCCCCTCCCTCTGAACTGGAAAAAGACCATCGGGTCACCCGAATGATTGGAAATGGCATGCGCCCGAATATCTGGGACAAGTTCAAATCCCGTTTTGGGATTCAGGAAGTGCTGGAATTGTATGCGTCCAGTGAAGGCAATGTCGGTTTTAGCAATATTTTCAATTTTGACAATACCGTCGGTTTCTCCCCGACACCCTATGCCATTATTGCCTTTGATAAAGATAAAAATGAACCGGTTCGGGATAACAAGGGTCACTGCAAACGGGTGAAAAAAGGTGAAACAGGTTTACTGATTGGTAAAATTACCCGTCGCTCACCCTTTGATGGTTATACCGACCCGGAAAAAAACAAGTCCGTGATCATGCAGGATGTATTTGGCAAAGGTGATGCTTATTTCAATACGGGCGATCTGGTACGTAATATCGGCTTTCGTCATGCCCAGTTTGTCGACCGCTTAGGTGATACTTTCCGCTGGAAAGGTGAAAATGTTTCCACGACTGAAGTTGAAAACATGCTGACCGAGTATGACAAAATCGTTGAAGCGGTGGTGTATGGCGTGGAAATCCCCAATACCAATGGTCGTGCCGGGATGGCAGCGCTGACCTTAAAACCAGACATGCAACTGGATCAAGAAGACCTGCAACAGATGGTCAGCACCTTTAAACAGTGCTTGCCTGCTTATGCCGTTCCGGTGTTTTTACGTATCCAGCAGCAAGTCGAAACGACAGGCACCTTTAAATACCAGAAAAACAGGTTGAAAGAGCAAGCATTTGATCCGAATAAAACCGATGAACGCCTGTTGGTTCTCTTACCAGGTGCAACGGCCTATTCTGAGCTCACAGCAGAGATTTTTGCCAACATTCAGGCCTACCAATATCGCTTCTAAGTACTGAAGTTGCCTATTTTTTGTTTAGATAAAGCACAATTGTTCTATTTATAATCAAACATGGGCAACTTTGTTATTTTTTGCTTGCGCTGAAATGAGATCTTGCTACAATACGCTCCATCAAACAAAGTGGTGCTTTAAGCTATTTAGCTTGACTTGCACTATACATTCAAACCTAGTTTGAATGCCGGTTCAGGGCCGTTAGCTCAGTTGGTAGAGCAGTGGACTTTTAATCCATTGGTCCCGCGTTCGAGTCGCGGACGGCCCACCATTTCTTTGATATCCCTTGATGGGCCGTTAGCTCAGTTGGTAGAGCAGTGGACTTTTAATCCATTGGTCCCGCGTTCGAGTCGCGGACGGCCCACCATCATTCTAAAACATCAGTTTTAGAAATCTCAATCAAATTCATTTTGATTACCCAGAATGGGCCGTTAGCTCAGTTGGTAGAGCAGTGGACTTTTAATCCATTGGTCCCGCGTTCGAGTCGCGGACGGCCCACCATTCTTTACTTAGAATGTCTTCTGAAACATCCCCTACACTATTTTCATTTGCTTTCTATCAGCTGCTATTATATTTTCACGCTTGGATTTTAGGCTGATTTGTCTTCAAAACTTGTTTTGATTTTTAAACAGTTATAAATAGTTTTCTTTAATCTAATTCTAAAAAAAAGAGCAGCGCCGTTTCTTATCGCATTATTTTCTAATATCAAATGTGGTGTCTTTTACCAGCTCATAAGCTTTAGAGGGTGCAGGATAGCCGCGATCAAATAATTCACGATTGATTCTTTCCTTTTCACTATAGATTTTGTCCAGATTCATCACCAGATGGTTCGAATCCTTAATCGTATAATAAAAGCTCGCCCCTTCTTTACGACTCACCACCACCTCGGTACGCTCCGGATTGATAAACCAACGGTCTTTGCGATAGGTGATATTGCTGGCAGTGCTACTTTTGGCATTATCAATAAACACTTTGCCATACTGCAAAATGCTGCGATGCACCGTACCATCCGGCATTAAGGTCAAAATAAATTCTGCCTTACCCTCATTGCAGGGCGCAAAGTTACCATCACAGTCGATCTCGGTATAATAGCGGCCGATAAAATCTTTGGCATAATCTGGTACGACGGCCAGATTTGACTCGGTTTCTGCCCGAAGGGTAGCTTGCCCTGCTACCTGAGTTAAAGATTTTGCACTCACCGGCACGACATCAGGCTGTGCATTCGCAGCGGAAATTTTCACCCCCTCCTGTCCTGATTCTGCCTGAAGCTCCTGCTCAGGCTTGACTTGATGGCGATCACAAGCCTGTAGTATGCCCATCCCCCCCAACATTAGGCCGAATTTAAAAAAACTGCTTAATGTACAACTTGATACATCCAATTTCATTTTAAAGCATACCTAAATTAGGAAACACAGCACGTACAGAGCACATTGCAAGCCAATGAACTTTACACAAGAGTTCAATAGAATTTTCACTATGTTAGTGGCTCTTAGAGCTGGATTTAATCTTTATTAACATTACTTAACGAATTTATTTGCAATCAGCACTTTAAAAAATTTGATCCAACTCCATTTTTGAAGTATGGATCTGTTTTAGGATTCAACCCTATTTTTAATCAGGAGATTTTAATGGCCAATGTTGGTTTATATCGCTCTAACCGCTCAAACATGATTGCAGGTGTGATGGGTGGTATTGCTGAACGTTTTGGTTGGAACGCAAATTTATTACGCCTTATCTTTGTGGTGATTTCGGTCATGAGTGCTGCATTTCCGGGTATTCTGGTCTATCTGGTTCTGTGGTTAATCATGCCAAAAAAGCAGTACAGCATTGAACAGGACAAGGTTCAGCAAGTTCAGGACTATCAAAATCCTGTGCGCACCGTCAATCAGGATAAACGCTATTAATCTGCATCCTAATTTATAGCAAGATGTATTGAAGTGCTTCCTCCTTCACCCAGTCTAATGGGGTGAGATTTTGATGCCACGATAATTCCCCTAGATTATCGTGGCTTTTTTTTGCCTATATTTTTGTTATTTCTATGCTGTATGACAGCTTTTTACTTTATCTTTTAGCTCAATTAGCGATAAATTCAATATTCCAATGTTTGAAATGGATGTCAGATGACTCAGGCAGAATGGATGATGCTGTGGCTCTGTGCCGTAGCAGCCCTGCTGCATGGTTTAAGCGGCTTTGGCTTTCCCATGATGAGTACGGCTGTTCTGTCCAGCGCATATCCGCTTAGCATCGCGGTTACCCTTGTCATTCTGCCCTGTTTGCTGCTGAATCTGATCATGCTGAATGCCGATCCTGCACATAGTCTGTTGAATAGTATTGGCTATTATATAAAACGCTATTGGCCATTAATGCTTAGTAGCCTGATCGGCAGTGTACTCGGGGTCAAGCTGTTACTTTGGCTAAATGAGGCTTATTTAAAACTGTTATTGGGTCTGGTAATTGTATTTTATGTCTTGGACCAGTTACGGGCACGACCCTTACAAGTTAGTCCGCATATTTCCAGCATGCTCTGTTTTGGTTTACTGGCCGGCATTATTGGAGGTGCGACCAATGCTATGGCACCTTTTCTGATGATGTATCTGATGAGTTGCCAGCTCTCAAAGATAGATATTGTTATTATCAGTAATCTCAATTTTATTGCCGGTAAACTGATCCAGCTGATTTTACTATTTCCAATTCTGATCACACTGGAAACCCATCAACAGCATATTCTGATCGGGATCAGCTTATTCGCCCTTGCTGGTGTCTGGATCGGAGGCAAAATACGCCATCGTTTATCTCAGCAGCACTTCAAATGGATTGTCCTGGCTTTACTTTTTGGCTTGGGCCTGTATGCCCTCTGGCAAAGTGCTGGATTATTGCAACAATCTGGTTATAGTATCTTTAAATAGGGTATTTTTTAAACAAAGCAAAATTACAAATTCAAAGCTGATATAAAAAAATGACGTAAATAAAAACCTTGCAAGGAGTGCATATGACTCAGACCAATCTAGCCACCCCAACCAATGCGATGCCTAAAGGGCTGCTCAAAGGCTGGATCCTTATTGTTGTTGCAGCTATTGTGGCCTATAGCCTCTATCTTTATCTGCCCTATGACCAGAATGCCAATAAGGGTCTGGCTCTGCTGGCTTTTATCGGTATTCTCTGGCTGACTGAAGCGATTCATATCACCATTACCGCACTTTTAGTTCCAGTGATGGCGGTGTTACTCGCCATGCCAATGGCCTCTGACGGGGGACTGGTTCCCATCACCACACAAGCCGCTTTGGCCACTTTTGCCGATCCTGTCATTTTCCTGTTTTTTGGTGGTTTTGCGCTGGCAACGGCATTGCATATCCAGAAGCTGGACCGGAAAATTGCCATGTGGATTATCTCCATGTCTGGTGGGCATTTGGGTATTTCTGTACTGGCGATTTTTGTGGTGACGGCGCTGCTGTCCATGTGGATTTCCAATACGGCCACTGCTGCCATGATGCTGCCTTTGGCCTTAGGCTTGCTTTCACATCTGGATGTCAGCAAGGATCGTAAAACTTTTGTCTTTATCCTGCTCGGCATTGCCTATTCGGCCAGTATTGGCGGGCTGGGCACCATGGTCGGTTCCCCTCCGAATGCCATTGCCGCCAAGGCACTCGGCTATGATTTTGCCGACTGGATGAAAATCGGCTTGCCGATGATGTTCATTATTCTCCCCGCCATGCTAGTCAGTTTATATCTGGTACTACGTCCAAAACTAAATCACAAAGTACAATTTGTGACCGAAGATATTCCCTGGACCGGCACCCGTATAGCCACCATGATCCTCTTTCTCTGTACTGCAATTGCCTGGATTTTCAGTAAAAAATTCACCGAAATTTTTGGTATTTCTCAGCCGGATACCTGGATTGCAATTTCGGCTGCCTGTATGGTGGTAATTCTAGGTACCGCAAGCTGGAAACAGATTGCAGAAAATACCGACTGGGGGGTCTTGTACCTATTTGGTGGTGGTCTGACCTTGAGTGCCATTCTGAAGGATTCAGGCAGTTCGCTGGTACTGGGGCAAACTCTGGCCAATGCCTTTGGTGATGCCTCCCCGCTGATGATTATTTTTGTAGTCGCCACTTTTATTATCTTCCTGACTGAATTTACCAGTAATACCGCTTCGGCTGCCCTGCTGGTACCAGTATTTGCCGCAATTGCGGATCAGATGGGCATGCCCAAAGAAATTCTGGTGATTGTCATTGGTATTGGTGCCTCATGTGCCTTTATGCTGCCGGTAGCTACCCCGCCCAATGCGATTGTTTTTGGAACCGGTCATATCCAGCAAAGCGAAATGATGAAAGTCGGTTTTGTACTGAATATTATGTGTATCTTTATTATTTCACTGTTTATTTACTGGTTCTTCCTCTAAACCAAGTCCAATAAAAAAGCACGTTTTGGCGTGCTTTTTTATTGGCAAGTATCGCTGCTTTTTAAGCAAAATCCTTGCTCAAAGCAGATGCATTAAACTCAGATAATTTCTCTAAAATCATCTTATTCAGTTCTGCTTTTGATCTTAAGTTGATTGAGTTCCTGATTCAGTGCAGCAATGATATCGGCACGACTGATAATTCCCACCAGCTGTTGTTGACTGACCACCGGAATATAATTAAAAGAACGTTCAACAAAATAAGGCACCAGATCCTGAATCGGCTGGGTCGGCTGCACCGTGACGACTTTTAAGCTCATAATATGCCTGACCTGATCTTCCCAACTGCTGCGAATATCCGAAGCACGCTTAAACCATTCCACCACGTCATACATGGCCAAAGTGCCGACCAGTTTTTCTTCTGCATTGACCACGGGCAGGCTCATCAGGTTCATCTGTTTAAACTTGTCCAGCGCATGATGAATATTGTCATTTTCATGCAGCGTGACCACATCTTTGGTCATAATATCCTGACAAGTAAATTCATGCACCGCCCGCGCATTGGCAATATCCTGTGCTTCCAGAATAATCTTTTGCAGGTCATATTCACTGATATCCAGCAATTCTGTTTGCTGGTCTAGCACGTCCTGAATATCCTGCGGCTGAATGGTAACTTTCTGGGTCGGGGTTGGATCTTTAGAACGGGTATTCAGTTGCGCCTGCTGCGGATAGCTCTTGCCAATCATGCGGTTAAATACAATGGCGATGATCATCAGCAGCAGTGAATTTAAGAGCACTGGATAAAACACAAAGGCATAGCCCAGATCATGTACCGCATTTCCGCC
The DNA here is from genome assembly GCF_013416975.1 of Acinetobacter sp. YH18001. Classification (NCBI taxonomy): domain Bacteria; kingdom Pseudomonadati; phylum Pseudomonadota; class Gammaproteobacteria; order Moraxellales; family Moraxellaceae; genus Acinetobacter; species Acinetobacter sp. YH18001. The sequence continues at coordinate 183,816 of NZ_VPEU01000001.1, forward strand.
CAAGACCGCAGTAATCGCGACCGCACCACTCGGGGGATGCAAGGAATCTGTGGTCATCATCAGCATAATCGACAGAGCGACGGCGACACTAAAAGCTTCAGTCGGATTGGCCATGAATAATGCGCAGGTTACGCCGACCACAGCCGCAATGGTATTCCCCACCATAATATTCCAGGGCTGTGCCAGAGGACTGGCCGGCACTGCAAACAGCAACACCGAAGACGCTCCCATCGGTGCAATATACCAGGCCTTAAAATCACCCAGAATCCACAAACTCAGCAATGAAGATACGGCCAAGCCGATCAGGGCACCGATGCCGCATAACAGACGGTCTTTGAGCGGAAGGACTTTGAAGTTTGGTTTTAAGGTATTGAGCCAGTCTAGATTTGAGTGAAACACAGTCTACCTGATTTACTTTTTATCGATTTTCCGCATTATAGAACCAAGCAGCCTTAAAGGTATATTTGTTTTATATCTTTTAATGCTGCAGGTATGCCTACTTTTTAGAAAAAAATGTCGGCATGATTGCTCATCATCAAAATGGTTTTGAATAGCTAAGGCTTTATGCTTCTGCATATTCCAACAACATTATGACTTACAATGAAGCTGATAAAACTGTTTAAAATCATGTTATTTTGCAGTAATTTCAGTAGGCTTTGATAGCGGATTTTCATCTGATTCAGAGCGAATAATCGGCTCGATTTTAATCAGCTCGACCTCACCATAGAAGGTCGAAAATGCCACATCTCCGGCATCGACGCCAGTGCCAATCCGAATTAAATTTTCTACAGGCGCCAAACGGGTCGGATCAAACAGTACCCACCCACCCTCTAAATAAGCTTCAAAAATGGCGTGAAAATCGGGTAAAAACTTTTCGATTTCGACATAACCGACCACCATGCGTGCTGGAATGCCTAAAGCACGACACAGCGCAATACCTAAATGAGCAAAGTCACGACAGACGCCCGCCCGATGGATGAGCACATCTGTTGCAGTACTAAACTGATCCGTGCTGCCAGAAACATAAAATATATTGTTATAAATCCATTGTTCAATCGCTTTGACCCGCGCATAACCCGGCGTCATCCAGCCAAAGGACCGATTGGCCATTTCTGCAAATAAATCCGAATTACAGTAACGGCTGGCCAGCAAATAAGGCAGCACCGCATCAGGCAAATCCGGAATCAGCACTTCATTCAGATTATGCTGCGCATCTGCATTGATCACCGGATGACGTTCAACTGTCGCGTTATAATGCACTTCAAAGACATCACAAGGTTGGACATGCAGACGTATATAACGATTTTGATGATTTAAATCCTGGAATTCACGCCATACGACAGGCATATTAAATGTCAGTTGTTGTTCAAGAATAGTTTGATCGGAATGATGTGCCGCCTGAATCAGAAAAACAAATTCTGTGGTCTGGACAACCTTATATTTTAAATGACATTGAATTTGATAAGTGGTCATGAATTTCCTTATTTTTAAGCATTATTATATTGTGTGAATATTAAACTAATTTTAGGATGCTAATCGTATAAGATCAGTTGAGCTTTATAATGCTCCGGTTAATCGGATGCCATATATCTGATTTATTCTTGATTTTTAAGTTAGCCTCAATCGGCCAGTAAAGCTGAAATCACGACAGATGCATAGATGACTCTTCTTGTTTAAAGGTATTCTGGATTTTTTCAAAAAAGGTTCCACACATTAACCCTTTGCCACTCCCCTGCAAAGTCCTTATAATTGAGCACAATTTTTCTCTAATTTTAAGTGGATGACCATGAGTCGCGCCATATCGCATATTGATACCTTCCAAGGCTTAATTCTTGCCTTACAAACTTACTGGGCGGAGCAAGGCTGTGTAATTTTACAGCCTTACGACATGGAAATGGGCGCAGGAACATTCCATACAGCGACTTTCCTTCGTGCTTTAGGGCCTGAAACCTGGAACGCAGCCTACGTTCAGCCGTCACGTCGTCCGAAAGATGGCCGTTATGGCGAAAACCCCAACCGTCTGCAACATTATTACCAATTCCAGGTGGTACTGAAGCCAAACCCGGACAACATCCAACAGCTCTACCTTGACTCGCTTAAAGCGATTGGGATCGACCCACTGGTACACGACATTCGTTTTGTCGAAGACAACTGGGAATCGCCAACCCTCGGCGCTTGGGGTCTAGGCTGGGAAGTCTGGCTCAACGGTATGGAAGTGACTCAGTTTACTTATTTCCAGCAAGTGGGCGGTGTTGAATGCTACCCAGTGACAGGCGAAATCACCTACGGTCTTGAGCGTCTTGCCATGTACTTGCAAGGTGTAGACTCGGTTTACGATTTAGTTTGGACCAAAGGTCAGTTCGGTACTGTGACCTATGGCGATGTGTTCCATCAAAATGAAGTTGAGCAGTCAACTTATAACTTTGAATATGCAAACGTTGAAAAAATGTTTGAGCTGTTCGATTTCTACGAAGCTGAAGCAACGCGTTTAATCGAAGCTGAACTGCCATTGCCTGCTTATGAGCAAGTGATTAAAGCATCACACTGCTTTAACTTATTAGATGCGCGTGGCGCGATTTCGGTGACTGAACGTCAACGTTATATTTTACGTGTGCGTACTTTGGCACGTGCCATTGCAAATAGCTATGTAGCAGCGCGTGCGAAATTGGGCTTCCCGATGGCTGAACCTGAGCTTCGTGATGAAGTTTTAGCGCAGTTAAAAGCACAAGTTGAAGCGGAAGCAAAAGTTGAATCTAAGGAGAGCAAATAATGTCTAAACATACCGTTTTGTTCGAATTAGGCTGTGAAGAACTTCCACCGAAAAGCCTTAAAAAATTACGTGATGCATTGCAAGCAGAAACCGTAAAAGGCTTAAAAGATGCTGGTCTTGCTTTTGATTCTATCGAAGCCTATGCAGCACCACGTCGTTTAGCATTAAAAATTACCAATGTTGATGGCGCGCAAGCTGACACGCAAAAACGTTTCGACGGCCCTGCAAAGCAAGCAGCCTTTGATGCGGAAGGCAACCCAACCAAGGCGCTTGAAGGCTTTATGCGTGGTCAAGGCATCACGGTTGATCAAGTATCGACTTTCCAAGCCGGTAAAGTTGAAAAAGTGTGCTACCTAAAAGATGTCAAAGGCCAAAGCCTTGATGCACTTTTACCACAAATTTTACAAAATGCATTAGACAACCTGCCAATTGCAAAACGCATGCGTTCTGCGGCGAGCCGTACTGAATTTGTACGTCCTGTGAAATGGGTGGTATTGCTTAAAGACAACGATATTGTTGATGCAACCATTCAGGATCACAAAGCAGCTAACGTGACTTTCGGTCATCGTTTCCATGCACCTGAAGCAATCACTTTAACGCATGCTGACGAATACTTAGCAAAATTAAAAGCAGCGCATGTTGTGGCTTCTTTTGAAGAACGTCAAGCCATTATCGACCAACAAGTGAAAGCGTTGGCTGATGAAGTCAATGCCATTGCAATTGTACCAAGTGACCTTCGTGACGAAGTAACAGCATTGGTTGAATGGCCTGTTGCGCTTCGTGCCAGCTTTGAAGAACGCTTCCTTGCTGTTCCGCAAGAAGCATTAATTACCACCATGCAGGACAACCAAAAGTACTTCTGTTTAGTGAATGCTGACAATAAACTGCAACCGTACTTCATTACGGTGTCGAACATTGAGTCGAAAGACCCAACACAAATTATTGAAGGTAACGAGAAAGTGGTTCGTCCACGTTTGTCGGATGCTGAATTCTTCTTCCTGCAAGACCAAAAACAACCGCTTGCTTCTCGTAAAGAGAAATTGGCGAACATGGTGTTCCAAGCAGAATTGGGCACGCTTTGGAACAAGTCTGAACGTATTGCAAAATTGGCTGTGGCTTTAGCGCCTATTACGGGTGCAAATGCTCAAGACGCTGAAAAAGCAGCGCTTCTTGCAAAATGTGACTTAACCTCTGAACTTGTGGGTGAGTTCCCTGAACTTCAAGGGATCGCGGGGACTTACTACGCACGTCTTGAAGGCGAAAATGATGAAGTTGCTGAGTCTTTAGGCGAGCAGTATTTACCTAAATTCGCGGGTGACGTTTTACCGAAAACCAAAACAGGTACAACCATTGCCCTTGCGGATCGTTTAGATACTTTGACGGGTATTTTTGGTATTGGTCAAGCGCCTACAGGCTCTAAAGACCCGTTTGCACTGCGTCGTTCTGCAATTGGTATTTTGCGTCTTGTGACTGAAAATGAACTTGATGTGTCGATTGAAGACCTGATCAAACTTGCTTTAGCTGCTTATGGCGATGTATTGAAAGATCACGACAAGACTTTAAATGATGCAGTTGCATTCCTTGAAGGCCGTTACCGTGCGAAATACGAAGACCAAGGCGTAGCTGTTGATGTGATTCAAGCTGTTCAAGCCTTGTCACCAAAATCTCCACTTGATTTTGACAAGCGTGTCAATGCAGTAAATCACTTCCGTGCCTTGCCTGAAGCTGCTGCGCTTGCTGCTGCAAACAAGCGTGTTGCCAATATTCTTGCAAAAGAAGCTGCTCCTGAAGGTCAAGTGGTTGAAGCAAACCTGGTTGAAGATGCTGAAAAAGCATTGTTCGCTGAACTTGCAAAAATTACACCTGTGGTTGAGCCGTTATTTACTGCCAAAGACTACACTGCTGCACTTTCAGCTTTAGCTGCACTTCGTGCACCAGTCGATGCGTTCTTTGACGGTGTGATGGTCATGGCTGATGATGCAGACCTTAAAGCAAACCGTTTACGTATGCTTGCTCAGCTGCGTGATTTGTTTACGAAAGTGGCTGATATTTCGGTGTTACAGCACTAAGTTCCGATTTAATAAAAAACCCGCTTTAAAGCGGGTTTTTTATTTCATACTTTTCATCAATTTCAGCCATTAAGCTTTTGAAATAGTCATTTTTTTCATTAAGATAAAAATTATATATTCGTCCAGCTCGTTCATCATTGCTCCGCATTGCTTTTCTCATTAACTCGATTGCAACTAGATAATCTTCAATTTCATTAAACCAATATTCACCATGTAATAATCGATTTTCTAAAGATTGTTTTAACGCTAAATATTCTCTCTGGATATTATCTAAAGCTGTATAAGCAAATAGTTTATTCTGCTCATCATAAATACTATGAATTTTTTCAAACCAATAAGAAATTGGCAACAAGCCAACTAATTTTTCATTTTCAAATTTCTTTTTAACTTCATTTTCCATAATAATTATTTCTTTATTCAGTCTTCTCAAGAGAACAATTGCTTCATCTAATTGCTTCTTGAGTAACTCATAAATAGAAATTTCTTCATAAACTGTATCTTCTTTCTTTTTAGAATATCTCAACAAGTCAAAACCAGATTTATTAATTGTGATACGAGAAATAAAATTATTAAATTCATCCTTATCTTTTTCGCTTCTTCCTCCTTCATTATTTAGGATTGTGTGCCCAATCGAAGCATTCCTAAACTTATGGATGTCTTTAAACTCATTTTGAATCTGATGCTGCAAGCGGAACAGCGTTACGGTCTTTCTGTGACAATACAAAGTGCGCCACCAAACCA
>NZ_VPEU01000020.1:0-48605 GCF_013416975.1 Acinetobacter sp. YH18001
ATTTACCTCATGGAATCCTAGTTCAACTGATTTTGCATATACCTATGTGTCAGATGGTGCTACCTACACCTTGACTGCAACTGGAACACAGGCACGTGTGACCAATTGTACGCTAACTTTAAAAAGTGATGGAGCACGAAGTTTAACGCCCGGATGTGGTAGTGGTACAGATTGGGCAAAATGAGATGAGCAAGATAAACAGGTTCATACGATCCCAAACGGGTTTTACACTGATTGAATTAATGATCACAATTACTGTGCTCACAATTCTTTTATTTATAGGTAGTTCTTTAACACGTGCCTGGATTGATCAAAGCCAAGTTAATAATGCTATTTCTAGTATTCAAAATGCTATTTCTCAAGCGAAAGCAAAAGCGATCAGAAATAAAAACAACACTTCTTTTAATGAAGCTGCCGCCTCTGTATGTATTTATCCATGGCAAGACTCATTAGAGCCAAAACCTAAGACTGTAATTAAAGTCGTATATGGCTCATGTCCTCTAGATGAACCTGATGATGCCCTTCAAAGTTTTGAGCTTTCAAATATTACAATTCAGCAAGGAGCTGCCTCTCTTAATTGTTTAGATTTCAACTATGTAGGTACACTTGTTTCTGGCTCCACATGCTCAAACATATCAAATCCTACACTGACTATAGGAAAGAACAATGAAACAGCAACCATTATTATCCGTTAGTCAGGGTGGTTTTACTTTAATGGAGTCGTTGATTGCTCTGGTTCTGTTTGCAATTATTGTTCTTGGAAGTAGCGCAGCTATCAAGCATATGTTAAGCATTCAAAAAGACATGAATATAAGTTTTATTGTAGTTAATGAAATTCAAAACCGCTTACAAGGTGCTCATGATAAAACTGATGTAATCAATGTATGTGACAGGGTTTTAACCACTCCTTATGAAATCAACAGCAGCCAGAAATATTACTTTGGATGTTCCACTAAAAAAATTTCTGCTGAACCTAAAACCATAGAATGGCCAGTTCTTGCTGCGAGTACCACTTCTGCAACAGTAGCGACCAATTGTGCTAAGGGCATTATCGACCCGACTTGCTATGTGGTAGGGAGATAAAGATGAAAAAGAATGGCTTCACCTTGGTCGAATTGTTGGTCGGACTGGTTATTGCAATGCTCTGTATGATCATGATGCTCATGCTATTCAAGCAGATCTCTCAGGTCAGTCTCGAAGCCTCTTTCGATGCAGAATATGACACTCAAGTCCAAATAGGAATGCTGATCTTACAAAAAGTGATTCAAAATGCTGGCTATGGTTCTGGTAATACCAATGATATTGCAATGGATGCAAGTAAAGATATTTTGTACTTACGTTTTACTCCAGATATAACTACACCTACAATTCTTAAATGCCAAGCAATCTTGTCTAATAATGATATTGAGAATAAAGAATATCGGCTTTATTTACTCGAAAATATAAAAAATTGTGGAACAGATGCAGATCTTAAGACTTCATCAATATGGAATAGTACACATACAACCAGAAGTCCATTAATTACCATTAAAAACAAAAATATCGAAGCAACCACAGCACCTGTTTTTAGTTTTAAAGTTGAAAACCTGACTGGCGGAAAAAAGTGTACACCTTATGGAATTAGTAAAGATAATCCCTCAGGTTCCAAATATGTCACGGTGACAGCTAAAGGCCAGCATTCTAGTGTCAAACAGATCAGGTCTTCTATTTGCTTAAATAATATTTAATGCCGGATTACTTAAATATGAGGATGAGCAATGCGTACATTTAAAAAGCAACAAGGCATGGCCACCATTCTTCTGGTATTGCTCATTGGAATCACTGTCATGCTGATTACGGCTACTGTTGCTAGAGCACTGACGACCAAGAAGGAGGCAGCGACTGCAGCCCATGCACAAACCAATGCTCAAATTATGGGTTGGGCAGGTGTAAGTGCTTTTAGAGAATATCTTTTTGAAAGAGCAAAAATTAATATAAGTAATATTCCTGAACTGAGAGGCAGAAGTATTAGCCTCCAAACCGAAGAAAATACCCAGCAAGTTGTGGTAAAAAATATTGAAGTCTTAGGCTGTCTCGCTCAGGGTAGTCCTTGTACAGTCAGCGCAGATATCAGTGCCAATAATCTCAGCTCCCAAGCCGCTACAACGATTAGGGCAATTTATAATATTGTATTAACAGAGGGCACTGTTCCCACCATTAATCAAGAAAGCGTTATAAGCTTCGGTGGAAATACTGTATTTTCAGGTTCTACATTAATTGAATCTGAATCTCCAAATGCAAAAGTAACCATGAATGTTGAAGGGAGCCTTACTCTAAATCTTTTATTCGAAACTAAAAATATTTCCGAATTAAATATTAATGCCACGGATGACGTTTATATTGACTGCGGACATCGAAACTGTGGCGAGGCTATTATTAATGTCACCACCCGAGGTAAGGTCACTCTTTTAACAGGCGATAACTTTGGGAATATCAGAGCCTTAGGCACGGTTAGCCTGCAAACAGGTGCAAGAGCAAAAAATATCCAATCTATTGGTGATATAACTTTAAGTGGCAACTCTAAAGCCGATAATCTTGAAACAATGGGCAATGTCACGCTCAGCTGGGCTAGCGTCAAAGATGTCAAAGCAAATGGCTGGGTAAGTATGAATACCTCAGCCAAAGCGGGGAAGATCGAATCTAGCAAAGATGTCACCTTATGGACAGGAAGCCAGGCACAGGATATTTATGCAAAAAATGAGGTTGAGCTTCACACCAATACGAGTGCCAACAATATTAAAGCAGGAGGTAACGTTTTAATAACAGGTGCAGGTGCACGCGCAAAGAATATTGAAAGCAGGGAAACGGTAGAGGTTTCAATTGCTGGGGCAAAAGCTGAAAATATCTATGCCAATAAAGTGGTACTTGGAATCAGTGGCTCTGCAAAAGATGTCTATTCAGCTACCACTGTCGTAAACTCGGTTGGTGGTACCACCTCTGTTTCAGGCAGAGCCGACAGTATTACTCGAAACAGTGATGAAGCTAAAGCAAAAATAGAAGCACTGAAAACCTATTTTAGTTCAAATCCAGTGATCAATGAAGCAGCCATTAGGAAAGGAATCAATGACAATACACAGTTTAAAAACAAAGTAGATGTTACCGCCTATAAGCAAGATGCAAATTATATTTTTACTAGAAGTGGAAAATTTGACCGTGTTTTTCTCAATCAATTAAAAAACAGATCCAATACTCTTACTTATATCTATGAAAATAATAGTCAATATATCTTGAAGGCTGATGGCACCAAAGAAGCAGTTAATGCAGCAGGATTTTCTATTGGTGACTACACGCTTAATGGCCAGACCTATACCGGTGCAATTTGTCAGACGGTTAGTAGTGGTAAATGTACCAGTCCAATTATTGGTTATCTCCCACGAATTAGCGTAGGTAAAACCTTGGGCATAGACAATGATTATAGCTATGGTAATACCTTAAACCGGTGGCGTGTCCGTTCAATTTCTACCCCGTCTTCACTAGACAATGCCACTCTCGCTCCGGGCATCATGTACTTTGAAGGCACATTAGAATTTGCAGGGGCTGCAAATTGGCAATCGGATAGCTTGACCAACGCTTATACAAATAGCTTTCTGGCTGAAGGAGAAATTTGGTCAATTGCTTTTTCTCCACGTATCTATGCACCCTATCAGGTCATCCGCGAAGGAGCAGATAAAATATCTTTGATCTGCAATCGCAGATTAAAAACGGTCACCAAGCTCGACCTTAATCCTGCCAGCACCATACCCGCAACATTGTCAGACCGGTATTTAATACCTATCAATTTGTGTAAAAATGACAATGAGTTTCTTTACACTATGGATAAGAACCCAGATAAAAGTAAGAAAAAAGTCACTATCGATGGTCAATCGCTTGATAAATTGGACTTAGGCACGGTTGCCCTGATGGCAAATGAACAGATTCATATTGGTGCATGTAGCCGCATTTATGGCAGTGTGCTCAGCCGTAAAGGTGTGACAACCTCTAAGGGATGTGGACTCACCAATAACCAGAATGCCATCACAGGGACCATCGGCACTCAAGGGGTTGGTGGAGGGTTAATCGCCAACCATATTATGGGAGGAACTAATATTGTATTACCAACGCAAGGTGAAAATGGTTCTGGTACACCAAACACAGGAAGTGGATTAAAAGCTGAAAGTGCTAACACCCGATGGGCTAGATACTTGTAAATTTATGAAAGCTGGCTTAGTGACATTCATGAGCTGGCTTTTATATAGCTATTCAACTTTAGCTTAGAATAATAGCCACATTAGGTTAAAACTTTCCCCAACACCAATTTAATTTTTGATTTATCTAAATATTTAAAAAAACAGGCCATTTTCAGCCAGCACTTGAGCTAAGGCCAGTGGATACTATGGCCAGTATTGTGCGTAGTTTTTGGAAGCTTGTGAAAAATGATCTTTAAATTCTTTGTTATTCATACACTCTCTCTTTTTAATATGCAGAACTCATTGATTGGATAGGATCATCTTTCTAACTTAATCATCTAGGCTATTTTGCTTGATCTGATACTCTGCCTTAAAAGCTTTGTAACTGAGCCGGTCTGCGGAAGCTTCTATTAAAGGACTGACCTCCTGCATTGAGGAAAGACAGCGCTCTGTCAGCTGAATATATTCCTGCGTTCCCTTGCTTTTCCAGGCAATTTCTTTGGCGTCCAAAGGACGGATGACCCGCGCCGGACTACCCAGCACTAATGAGTTTTCTGGAATCTGGGATTTGGCCTTGACCATACTATTGGCACCAATAATGGTATTTTCACCAATCTCGGCTTCATCCAGAATCACGCTGTTCATGCCCACCAGTACATTTTTGCGAATGATACAGCCATGTAAAATCGCGCCATGTCCGATATGGCCATATTCTTCAACCAGCGTAATACTGCCGGGAAAGCCATGAATGGTACAGGAATCCTGAACATTGGCATTTCTCTGGATGTGAATCCCGCCAAAGTCAGCTCTCAAGGTGGCAAAAGGCCCGATATATACGCCCTCTTCAATCACCACATCCCCAATCAAGACGGCTTGTGGATGTACATAAGCGCGAGGGCTGACCACAGGAATCACACCATCAATGGCATAACACGGCATTATTTTATTCCTTTAAAAATGCAGAATTAGATTAACTGACGGCTTCTAGTCGCAAACCGCCAAAACGTTTATAAAATTGTGGATGTACCGGCGGCATCGAACCTTCCGAAGTCCGCGCGATTTCTATAAAGAATTCATCACCTGCTGCAACCACAGTTTGATATAAATTGCTGCTCAGATTACGGGCATTCAGGGAAAGCCAGTTAGATGGCAATAACTCAAAAGGCAGATTCGGATCTTTTAATAAAATCCGGCGGAATTGATGAATCAGCAAAATACGCAACTGAAATGCCTGTAGCGGATCTAGCTCATCTTCCTGTTCCACCAGATGAAAGAATTCCCGAAAATCGGTGATAAATTTTTCATAACGCTGATGTAATTCCTGCACCGGCCAGTTGGTAGCAACCATGCGCTTCACGGTTGGATAAGATTCCTGCCAGAGCTGTAAGGTTTCGGCTTTAAACACCACCACCTGATCGGTCATTTTCAAATTCAGCAGCAGGTTTTGCAGTTTCTGGTGGTCACAGCCCGGATAGGCCATAACATTGGTGGCGATATTGGCAAAGCCCAGCCATTCCAGTTCTTTTTTCAGAATCAGTTTATTGTCCAGTTCCACTGAACTGAGCAGCACCAGATCCCATTTCTGATCCCATTCCTGATGGCTAAAACTGTAAATCTTTTGGTCAGCCATAACAAAACGCTGGCGGCTGCTTTCGGTGACACGGTAATAACTGGTGCGGCCAATTTTCTCCGAGACCAGCCAGCCATTTTGTACCAGACGAAATACAGCAGTTCTTACTGAACGTTCATTAAAGCCGAAGACATCCATGAGCTGGATCAGGCTGGCCAGACTGATAATGCCACCGCGATGAAAAATACAGTCACCGAAGATGGTCATGATTAATGAGGTTCCGCTGAGTGCTTCATTTTGAATAAAGTCATCAATGATTTGTTTTAATTTCGGATTCATTACGCTTAACTTTACCTTGTAGAAACTGGATGATAGACCATTTAGTCATCATCCAGTAGGACTTCATGCAGACTTGCGGATATCGAAAACGCGCTGTGCCTTGCCTTCAGAACGTGGCAGACTGCCTTCTGGCAAAACTTCGACACTGACACTGATACCAACCATGGTTTTAATCTGGCTTTTTAGCTGAGTTGCCAGCTGGTGCGCCATAATATCACTGCTATCTTTACGCATTTCGGTACGGATATGCAATGTATCCAGATGGCCTTGTTTACAAATCTGGATCTGATAGTTCGGAATCAGTTGCTGGATCTGTAAAATCTGCTCTTCAATCTGCGACGGAAACACATTCACTCCACGGATAATCATCATGTCATCACTGCGGCCAACAATCTTGTCCATACGGCGCATGGTACGTGCCGTGCCAGGCAATAAACGGGTCAGATCACGGGTACGGTAACGGATCACCGGCATACCTTCTTTGGTAATGGTGGTGAAGACCAGCTCGCCCAATTCACCATCCGGCAGGACTTCACCGGTTTCAGGATGGATAATTTCCGGATAAAAATGATCTTCCCAAATGGTTGGGCCATCTTTGGATTCCAGACACTCCATGGCGACGCCCGGGCCCATCACTTCTGACAGGCCATAAATATCCAAGGCATCAATGCCGAGACGCTCTTCAATTTCCTTGCGCATTTCATTGGTCCATGGTTCTGCACCAAATACACCGGTTTTAATCGAACAGTTTTTGGCTGTGCCAAATTTCTTCTCAAGCGCTTCAATAATATTCAGGCAGTAAGATGGTGTAACCATCAGTGCTGTCGGTTTAAAGTCATGGATTAGTTGCGCCTGTTTATCGGTTTGTCCGCCAGACATTGGGATCACGGTTGCACCCAAACGCTCAACGCCATAATGCGCACCTAGACCGCCCGTAAACAGACCATAACCATAAGACACCTGAATGATATCTTTACTGCTCAAGCCGGCTGCACGTAATGAACGCGCCACCACGTCTGACCAGACATTAATATCATTTTGGGTATAACCAACTACGGTCGGCTGACCAGTGGTGCCAGAAGATGCGTGCACACGTACAATCTGTTCCTGTGGCACAGCGAACATGCCAAAAGGATAGTTATCGCGTAAATCCTGTTTGGTGGTAAACGGGAATTTCGCTAGGTCTTCCAGAGAGTTAAAATCGTCCGGATGCACGCCCGCATCATCAAATTTCTTTTTATAAACCGGACTGTTCTGATAAGCATGTTGCAACGTCTTTTTCATACGCTGTAGCTGGACACTGCGTAACTCATCAACCGATACTTTTTCAATTTTTTCTATTGCATTGTTATTCATATTCTTACTCCTGACGCAGTCATCCTGACCACGATTTATTTCATTAATTGAATGATGTTCTTAATCCATATTTTCTAAAACCAGTGCAACACCTTGACCGACACCGACACACATGGTGCACAGTGCATATTTGCCTTTACGGCGTTTCAGTTCATGCATGGCGGTAATCACCAGACGGGTGCCACTCATACCCAGCGGATGACCCAAGGCGATGGCACCGCCATTCGGGTTGATTCTGGAATCATCGTCTTGCAAGCCAAGTTCACGAATCACGGCCAGCGACTGTGCTGCGAATGCTTCATTCAGCTCAATCACATCCATCTGTTCCAGACTCAGGCCAGTCTGTTTCAGCACTTTATGTACTGCTGGCACCGGGCCAATACCCATATATTTAGCTTCAACACCGGCGCTGGCCATCCCGATCACTTTGGCTTTCGGGCTCAAACCATACTGCTCGGCAAACTGCTGATTGCCCAGCAATACGCAAGCTGCACCGTCATTGACACCCGAAGCATTGCCGGCAGTGACTGAACCGCCTTCTTTACGAAATGGGGTTTTTAAGGCTGCCAGATTGTCCAGCGTCGTCTCTACACGCGGGTGCTCATCTTGGGAAATAGTGAGGGTGGTTTTCTTCGGACCTTTGACCTCTACCGGCAGAATTTCTTCGGCAAAAATACCCTTCTGCTGCGCTACTGCAGTTTTCTGCTGGCTGTGATAGGCAAACAGATCCTGGTCTACACGGCTGATCTGATATTTTTCAGCGACGTTTTCGGCCGTTTCCGGCATGCTGTCGACGCCAAACTGCGCTTTAAATTTTGGGTTGATAAAACGCCAGCCAATCGTCGTGTCATAAATTTCAGGGGTCCGGCTAAAGGCAGTCGTAGGTTTGGATTGCACAAAAGGCGCACGGCTCATGGATTCTACACCACCGGCCAAAATAAACTGTGCTTCACCCGATTTGATGGCACGTGCTGCAAGTCCAATCGCATCCAGACCTGAGGCACATAAACGGTTTACGGTGAGTGCTGGAACAGATTCAGGCAACCCTGCGAGTAAAGCAGCCATACGCGCCACGTTACGGTTATCTTCACCGGCCTGATTGGCACAGCCCAAGATCACTTCATCCAGTTCTGCCCATGGCAAGGTAGGATGCTGATCTTTCAAATATTGAATCGGTAGCGCTGCCAGATCATCGGCACGAATGCTGCTCAGTCCACCAGCATAGCGTCCGATCGGGGTGCGAATTCCATCAAAAATATAAACCTGTTCCATGATTCTTCCTTTTAGCCAGCAACACGTAATGGTTGCTGCTGAGTTTCCTGTGCATGTCCCTGCACCGCTTTCTTTGCTAAATATATACTAGTTCTATAGCGATCTTCACCATAAATACGATACATATTTTCTAAAATTTGTAAAATTGTGTAATATCCGATTCTGTCTGCCCACTCAAATGGACCACAAGGATAATTCACACCATATTTCATAGCAGAATCAATATCTTGCTCTGATGCAATAGCATGCAATACTGCTTCACAGGCTTCATTCACCAACATGGCAATACTACGTATAACATAAAGACCTGGATGATCCTTAGACCAAATAGGTATCATATCCATACCTATAAGGAATAGCTCCACTGCCTGGCGCTGTTCAGCACTACACGCCGGTGATGCAACGACTGGAATAGCCTGGGCATTTTCCCAATCTGCATGCCAGTCCATCAACACCACGGGGTCATGCTGATAAGCCAGTTCAACCGACTCGCCGAGCGATAATCGCAGGGAAAGATCACCAATCAGGATTTCATTCTGTTCTGCCGCCTGAAAACTCAGCTCTACATGAGAGGCCTGTTTTAAACGTTCAATCAGGGCTAAGGAATGTAGCCATTCACCTTTTACCGTGACTTTGAGCTTATTCAGCGACTTGGCATAACACACTGGCAATTCATATACAGGCGCAGGCTTGGACTGCGTGTAATCATAAAAACCCTGACCGGACTTACGACCATAACAGCCGGCATCGACCAGTTCTTTTTGAATCAAGGATGGGCGGTAGCGTGGCTCATAGAAAAATTCCTGATAGACACTTTGCGTGACCGAGAAATTCACATCCTGCCCAATCAAGTCTGTGAGTTCACATGGTCCCATGGCAAAACGGCCACATTCGCGCATGATGTAATCGAGCTGTTCCGGGGTGGTGGCATTTTCCTGCAAGGCGCGAAAGGCTTCGGCATAATACGGTCGCGCGACACGATTCACGATAAAACCGGGGGTCGATTTGGCCCGTACCGGAACCTTGTTCCAGTCCTTCATCAATTCAAATACCGCATCGGCAATGGCTGCTGAAGTTTTCAGTCCGCGGATAATCTCGACCAGCTTCATGACTGGTGCCGGATTAAAGAAATGCAGCCCAATCACCCGTTCCGGATTCGGAATCGCCGAGGCAATTGCAGTAATGGAAATCGAGGAAGTATTGGAAGCAAAAATTGTCTGTTCCGGGCAAATGGCAGCCAGTTGTTGAAACAGGTTTTGTTTCACTTCTTTCTTCTCGACAATGGCTTCAATAATCAAGCCCGCATCAGCAAGCTGCTGAATATCCTCTGCCACGATCAGATTGGCGAAGGTACTCTCCAGCAATTGCTGGGTCATTTTGCCATTCTGTACCCGCTTGCCAAGCTGCGCCTTTAAAGCAGTCAAGGCACTCTGAACTTTGCTGCGATCGAGGTCAAACACATAGGTCGGATGCCCGTGCATGGCGGCCAGTTGTGCGATGCCAATCCCCATGGTTCCCGCACCGACCACAGCAACTTTGAGGTGTTCGAAATTGATCTGTTGCATGATTTAGCATCCTTTATATTCAGGTGTACGTTTTTGCATAAAGGCTTGTACACCTTCTTTATAATCGCTTGAACGTCCAGCCAGACGCTGTAAATCACGCTCCAGAATGAGCTGCTCATCCAGATTATTGTCGGCTGCGGCATGAATGGCTTTTTTGATTAGTGACAGGCCATAAGTCGGCTGCTTGGCCAAATGCTTGGCCAGTTTTTTCGCTTCTGCTTGCAGTTGCTCATCTTCAACCACCTGCCAGATCATGCCCAGTTGTGCTGCGCGCTCAGCCGGAATTTTATCGCCGAGCATCGCTAAGCCCATCGCCTGGGCACGCCCGACCAGACGCGGCAAGAACCAGGTGCCGCCTGAATCTGGTACTAAACCTAGACGACAAAAGGCCTGAATAAAGGAAGCCGATTTTGCAGCAACTACAATGTCACAGGCCAGTGCAATATTGGCACCGGCCCCTGCCGCCACACCATTCACCGCACAAATCACCGGTTTTGGCATTTCAGTAATCAGTTTGATTAAAGGGTTGTAGTATTTTTCAATTGACAGGCCTAAGTCCGGTGCATCAGCATTCGGATCGACCACACGATCATTTAGATCCTGGCCGGCACAGAAACCACGGCCTTCAGCTGAAATCACCACGGCACGAATCTGGCTGTCTTTGGCCCAGGCCTTGATGACCCTGGAGACTTCCTGATGCATGGTTTCATTAAAGCTGTTGAGCTGTTTTGGACGGTTAAAGGTCAGGTAGCCCACTGCATTTTTTTCTTCGACAATAATTGTTTGATAATCCATTACACACCTCTAAATTCTGGTTTTCTTTTTTGTAAAAATGCATTGATGCCTTCTTGGCGATCTTGGGTCGCCGCCAGCCAGACAAAATGTTGACGCTCGAGCTTCAATCCCTGACTTAAAGTCACTTCATGGATCGACTTTAAAGATTGCTTGATGGCACGAATGGCCAGCGGTGCCTGCTTGGCAATTTTTTCTGCCAGTTCCAGTGCGTATTGCACGGTCAATCCTGTCGGACAAATCTGGCTGCTCATGCCATGTTGCAATGCGGCTTGTGCTGAAATCATTTCACCGGTCATGGCCCAGCGCATCGTCAATTGCTGACCGACTAAACGTGCCAGACGCTGTGTGCCACCGGCGCCCGGCAACATGCCTAAACCAATTTCAGGCAAGGCAAATTGGGCATTTTCTCCGGTCAGCACCATGTCACCATGCAAGGCCAACTCGAAACCTGCACCAAGAGCATAACCATTCACGGCCATGATTAAAGGTTTGGAAAATTCATCAATTTTTTTCCACAGCAGTGGCCGCTGATCCTGCTGGATACTGACCACATCTAACTGTGCCAGCTCATTTAAATCAGCACCGGCAGCAAAGCATTGCGTATTTCCGGTGATGACCACGGCTTTCACAGCAACATCTGTTTCCAGATTCTGTAAACAGGCTGCAATCTCTTGCAAGGTGGCATTGTTTAAGGCATTACGCTTTTCCGGGCGATTCAGCTCAATCAGTACTACACCTGGCTTGGGTGAGCTGGTTTTAATGTAAGTCATCCTTGAACTCCTGCTATGCTCGCGATGCTGTAAATTCAGCTGTTATTCATCAAAACTGAGTCGGACATTGGCCGTGGTCGGACGTGCCTGACAGCTCAGCACATAACCTTTCTGGATTTCGTCTTCTTCCAGGCTGTAGTTGACTGCCATTTCGACCTGACCTTCAAGCACCTTACATTTACAGGTTGCACAGACGCCGCCCTTACAGGCATAAGGTAAGTCCGCTCCGGCACGTAGCGCAGCATCTAAAATACTGTCATCCTGTTTGGAGACTTCCACAATCAACTCGCGACCATCGAGGATGATATTGACGCGTTCTTCACTGCGGCTTTCCATCTGCTGGGCGGTTGCTTTCGGTGCAGTACCGGTATTAAAACGTTCAGTGTGAATCTTGCTGCGTTGAATGCCCCAAGTCGGTAATACCGTTTCGACCGCTGCCATCATTTCTTCCGGACCGCAAGCGAAACAGTGATCTGCTTCGGCTGAAATCAGATTGGCCTGAAACAGCTGCTGCAATTTATCTGCGTTGATACGCCCGTTAAAAATCTCGCTATCGTTCAATTCACGGGAAAAAATATTCACCAATTGCAGACGCTCTTTAAAACGATCTTTCAGATCCATAATCTGTTCAGAAAACATGGTCTGTTTCCAAGAACGATTGCCATACACCAGCGTGAATGTTGCTTTCGCTTGACGGTTTAGCACTGACTTTACAATCGATAAAATTGGCGTAATGCCACTGCCTGCTGCAAACCCTAAATAATTCTGGCCACCGGCCTTGGCTGCTTTTTGAAAGAACACCCCTTGCGGCGGCATCACTTCTAAAACATCGCCTGCTTTCAAATGATCATTGGCCCAGGTCGAGAACTGACCCTGATCAATTTTTTTAATTGCAATACTCATATCTTCCTGAGTATCACTACAAATGGAGTAACAGCGGCGCAGTTCGCCATCATCGCTTAAATGGCGGATGGTGAGATGCTGACCTGGCTGATATTGAAATGCGTCCAATTGTTCAGGCGCGAGATCAAAGGCAATACAGATGGCCTGCTCGGTTTGTGGCTGAATCGATTTAATGGTTAATGGTATAAATTGGCTCATGGCAAAATCCTTCTTTTAGGTGGCGGTGTTCAGGCTTGTTATTGGTTTACCCTGCCCACCGCGCAATCGTTACAATTAAATACATTTGAAATAGTCAAAAGTTTCTAAGCAGTCCCGACATTGATATAAAGCTTTACAGGCGGTCGAACCGAATTCACTTAATAATTTGCTGTTGTTACTTAAGCACTGTGGACAGGTGATGCCATCGGTCAATGCCACATGCGTACCACAGCTATGTGACTGACCTTGCGGCGGGGCAATACCATATTGCTGTAATTTGTGTTTGCCCGATTCACTCATCCAGTCCGTGGTCCAGGCTTCAGACAGGTCAACAATGACTTTGACTGGCGTCAAACCGTTCGCCTCGAAAGCCTGGGTAATTTCTGCTTTTAATACATCTGTGGCCGGACAGCCGCTATAGGTCGGCGTGAGTCGCACCACAATTTCATCCTGCTGATTCAGCTCGACGCCACGAATCATGCCCAGATCAATCACCGATAGTACTGGAATCTCTGGATCAGAAACCTGCTGCAAAACGTCCCAACATTGATCTTCTACGTGTCTAATCAGATTCATGCGACTCACTACTCCCTGTGATTGTGCCGAATTACCAGTTCATGTTTGGATATGAGCGCTGCATGTATTGCAGTTCAGCCAAAACAAAACCGAGATGTTCTGTATGTAAACCTTGTTTAGCACCACTACGATAAGCACCCAGCTCTGGCAGGGTGAGTTCAAATCGAGCTAACTCGGCTGTAATGGTATCCAGCCACTGTGCTTTTAAACCTTCAATATTTGGAATTAAGCCGGTGTCTACCAACTGTTTTTCATCAGCAGTCAGGACAAAAAGCTCTTCGGTAAAACGCCATAACTGGTTTAAACCTTGTTGGGTTTTCTCATGCGCTTCTGCAGTCCCTAAACTTAGGCGCTCCATCCAGGTGGTGGAAAAACGCTGGTGATATTTCACTTCTTTGAGTGACTTCACTGCAAAGGCAGCCAACTCAGCATGCTGACTTTGACTTAAGGCGGTAAACAATAAAGCATGGTAGTGATCCATTAACCACTGACGTACCAGGGTCTGGGCAAAATCACCATTCGGCTGTTCACACAGCAGTAAATTACGGTATTCACGCTCGGTGCGGAAATAAGCCAGCTTGTCTTCATCACGGCCCTGTCCTTCCACTTCACCTGCCAAACTAAGAGCAGTACGAGCCTGACCCAGTAAATCCAGCCCGATATTGGCCAAGGCAATATCCAGCTCCAGTTCAGGTGCATGACCGCACCACTCTGCCAAACGATGTGACAAGATCAGTTGACTGTCACCCACATGTAAAAGAAATTCTGCCAATACTTGATTTGTCATAATCTTCACCTTTTCCTTTACATGTGCTCAATGCCAGCTGGAATGTTATAAAAGGTTGGATGGCGATAAACCTTGTCCAAAGCGGGTTCAAAAAATTCTGCTTTTTCATCTGGCTGTGAAGAGGTAATCAGTTCAGATTTCACCACCCAAATACTGATCCCTTCATTGCGGCGGGTATACACATCGCGGGCATTTTGTAGTGCGACTTCCTCATCCGGTGCACGCAGGCTGCCGACATGACGGTGACTCAAACCCTGTTTACTACGCACAAACACTTCATAAAGTGACCAGTTGTTTTTGTTATTCATGAGCAAATTTCCTTATATTGATCAAACTATTTTTTAAGCGACTTTTTGTGCTGCTGACTGTTGCTGCTGTTTCTGCGCATAGACGGCTGCGGAATCACGTACCCACTTGCCGCCTTCCCAGGCTTTTCGGCGTGCTTCGATACGCTCATGGTTACAAGGTCCCTTGCCTGCAAGAATCGCAAAGAACTCATCCCAATTGATTTCACCAAATTCATAATGTCCGGTTGCTTCATTGAATTTGAGGTCTGGATCTGGAACGGTTAAACCAAGCTGTAAGACTTGCGATACAGTGTTATCGACAAATTTCTGACGTAGTTCATCGTTGCTGAATAATTTAATTTTCCACTGCATACTTTGTGCACTGTTCGGTGAATTATCATCACTTGGACCAAACATCATCAGTGCCGGCCACCAGAAACGGTTCACTGCATCCTGTGCCAATTGCTTTTGTTCCGGCGTACCATTGGCCAGTTCCATCATGGCTTCAAAGCCCTGACGCTGATGGAAACTTTCTTCCTTACAGACGCGCACCATGGCACGTGCATAAGGACCGTAAGACGTACGGCAAAGCGCAACCTGATTGACAATTGCTGCACCATCCACCAGCCAGCCAATCGCTGCAACATCGGCCCAGCTTAGGGTTGGATAGTTAAAAATTGAAGAATATTTCATGCGACCGGCAATCAGTTTATCCATCATGTCGTCACGATCCGCACCCAAGGTTTCTGCAGCGCTGTACAGATACAAAGCATGACCGGCTTCATCCTGGACTTTTGCCATCAGCACGGCTTTACGTTTTAAGGTCGGTGCACGGGTAATCCAGTTGCCTTCCGGCAACATGCCCACCACTTCAGAGTGTGCATGCTGACCGATCTGACGAATCAAGGTCTTACGATAAGCATCCGGCATCCAGTCCTTCGGCTCTATGGAAATATCCTTTTCAATCTTTTGATCGAAGATTTGTTGTTGGTTATTCATTGTTCCCTCACTTATCCCAAGTGTTGATACACCCAAATTAAAACGATACGTAATTAAAATCAATATCTATTTATTAGTATCATTTAATTTTTATCCCTTATTTTTTGTAAATATATGTTTTACATCATTTAATATTTTTTATTTTATTGTTATTCATTTTTAAACACAGATTTATGATTGACATTTTCAATTTTTCAACACAAATTATGAAACATCAAAATTAAAAATACCCCTCAAAACGTATCATAAATGGAGTTTTTACAATGTTAGAGTTAGACAGCAGCTCAAGCACAATGGATTATCAAGATACTGAATCAACTCATAATCCTATTGCCATCAAAAGCTTAGCTTCACTGGTGTACGGCCAAGAATACACAGCGCAAGCCGATTTACGTACGGTTTATCATGCCATTAGCGGTGAGGCGGTTTATCAAGTTGGCAGTCAGGGCATCGATACCCAAGCCGTGGTGAAGTATGCCAAACAAAAAGGT
Source organism: Acinetobacter sp. YH18001 (assembly GCF_013416975.1). Classification (NCBI taxonomy): domain Bacteria; kingdom Pseudomonadati; phylum Pseudomonadota; class Gammaproteobacteria; order Moraxellales; family Moraxellaceae; genus Acinetobacter; species Acinetobacter sp. YH18001. Next base: position 16,114 of record NZ_VPEU01000020.1, read on the forward strand.
GCGACTATTGCCACATGGACGTTTCATCAACGTGCCAATGCACTGAAGCAAGTGGCACAGTATTTGATGGAACGCAAAGAAGACTTTTATGAACTTGCCAAGGCAACCGGCTGTACCCGTAAAGATGCCTGGATTGATATTGAAGGCGGGATTGGGACCTTATATGCCTATTCGAGTTTGGTGCGTCGCGAACTGAGTGATGAAACCGCATGGGTTGAAGATGCATGGATTCCGCTATCCAAGCAAGGCAACTTTGGCGCCAAACATATACTGAGTCCTAAAGCCGGTGTCGCAGTGCATATCAATGCCTTTAACTTCCCGATCTGGGGCATGCTGGAGAAAATCGCACCGACGCTACTGGCAGGCGTACCCTGTATTGTCAAACCGGCAACAGAAGGTGCCGAGCTGACCCACGCCGTGGTCAAAGCTATTCATGAAAGCGGCTTTTTACCAGAAGGTTCACTTCAGCTGATTTGCGGTCAGATTTATGATTTATTTGATCATTTAAATCCTCAAGATACGGTCACCTTTACCGGTTCAGCATCAACAGGACAAAAACTCCGTTCTCATCCGCACCTCAATGCCTACTCTATTCCATTCACGATGGAGGCAGATTCAGTCAACAGCGCGATTTTGACTGAACAAGCCAATGACGAAAGCATTGATTTATTTGTCCGTGAAGTCTTCCGTGAAATGACCTCTAAAGCCGGACAAAAATGTACCGCAATTCGTCGTGCATTCATTCCGGCTGAACTTTTGGACACCGTACAGAGTCGCCTAATTGAAAAACTGAAAAAAGTCGTTGTGGGTGATCCGGCTCAGGAAGGCGTGACGATGGGTGCTTTGGCCAGCGTCAAACAGAAATATGATGTCGCGGCAAAAGTTGAACAGCTCAGCCAGGATGCAGAGATCGTATTCGGTAGCCACTTGCGTCAGGACTTTAAGATTCAAGTACAAAGCGCTGAAAAGTCTGCATGCTATCCACCGACAGTTTTGGTATGCAAAGTGCCAGCTCAGGCAGAAAATATCCATAAGATTGAAGCCTTTGGACCTGTAGTGACTTTAATGCCATATACTGACCTGGCTCAACTTGCTGACCTGGTGGCACGTGGCGAAGGTAGTCTGGTGGCATCCATCGTACGCAATACCGATGAAAATATTGAACAACTGCTCAGCAAAATTTCGCCATGGCATGGTCGTGTACACATTCTGGATGCTGAAAGTGCCAAAGAAAGTACCGGACATGGTTCGCCATTGCCCTTACTGGTGCATGGTGGGCCAGGACGTGCCGGTGGTGGTGAAGAACTCGGTGGCTTGCGCGCAGTCAAACATTATATGCAACGTACTGCGATTCAAGGCTCGCCAAATGCCATGACCCAAGTCGGTCATAGCTGGACGGCTGGTGCTCAGGTCTTTGAAGACCGTGTGCATCCATTCAAAAAATCATTTGATGAATTGCGTATCGGTGAGCGTTTACTGACTGCACGACGTAGCGTGACCGAAGCCGATCTGGTGAATTTCGGCTGCCTGAGCGGTGATCACTTTTATGCGCATATGGACAAAATTGCTGCGGCAGAATCACTGTTTGGTGAGCGCGTGGCCCATGGTTACTTTGTGGTATCTGCCGCGGCCGGTTTATTCGTCGAGGCTGCTCCAGGCCCGGTCATTGCCAACTATGGCATGGACAACTTGCGCTTTGTAGAGCCGGTGAAAATTGGCGATACCATTCAGGTAGAACTGACCTGTAAGCAGAAAACTCCAAAAGCACTGCGCGATCCGGCACAGAAACCACATGGTGTGGTGGTCTGGGATATTAAAGTCAAAAATCAGCGCAATGAACTGGTCGCAACCTATGATATTTTGACCCTGGTTGAGCGCGGCTAAACATTTAAACTCAAAAAAGGAATCATTATGATTCCTTTTTTTTCAATTCAAATACTATTTGTATCTATTCTTAAAAAACAGATTGACGTCAATCCAATTAAACTTTAGATTGATCAAACACGATACAAAATAAAAATAATATATAAATTAAAAGTATCAAATAAATATCTCAAACGATCAGCACAGGATGTTGCATGATGAATGATAAATCGCTAGACATAGACATGGTTGAAAGGACGATTCAACCGCCCAATCAAAGTTTTGAGCTTACACCGACAGAAACGGCCGTGCCGCTGTCTGAACAGATTGAACCACCACCGGAAAGCAGCACCTATCAATGGTATGTGGTGGTCATTTGTATGGTGGCTTACATTCTGTCATTTGTAGACCGTCAAATTTTATCCTTAATGATTGAACCGATTAAAGCCGATTTAATGCTAAGCGATACCCAGTTCAGCCTGTTACAGGGTCTAGCCTTCTCCTTGTTTTATGCCATTATGGGTCTGCCCATTGCCGCGCTGGCGGATCGAAAGTCCCGGATTAAAATTATTGCGACCGGGATTGCATTCTGGAGCCTCGCTACAGCGGCCTGTGGTCTCAGTAAAAACTTTATTCAAATGTTTATTGCACGTTTGAGTGTGGGTGCCGGTGAAGCTGCGCTTTCCCCTGCCTTTTATTCAATCGTTGCCGATTTATTTCCCAAAGATAAATTAGGCCGTGCACTCGGGGTATATGCGATTGGTGCCTTTATTGGTTCGGGTTTAGCTTTCCTGATTGGCGGCTATGTGATTGGCCTGCTAAAAGATGTCAGCTTCGTGGCTTTACCGCTCATTGGTGAAGTAAAAACCTGGCAACTTACCTTTATGATTGTGGGTCTACCAGGCGTATTGCTGGCCCTGCTGATGGTTTTGACGGTGCGTGAGCCTGCACGTAAGGGCATGAAAGTCGGTCAGGATGGTCAGGTCATTAAAGCCTCTTTCAAAAATTCGATCGGTTTTATCAAGACACATAAAAAGACCTTTTTCTGTCATTTTATCGGCTTTTCTTTTTACACCATGATGCTGTATTCGCTGCTGGGCTGGGCACCTGCCTATTACATGCGTAATTTCGGTCTGGATGCGAGTCAAACCGGTTATATCCTTGGGACGATTATTTTAGTGGCAAATACCTCTGGTGCCCTGTTCTGTGGCTGGCTGATCGACTTCTTCTCGAAACGTGGCTATAGCGATGCTGCAATTCGTACCGGTGCCATTGGCTGTGCGGCGCTGATTATTCCGAGTGTGCTGTTTACTCAGGTCGATAATATGCAGCTTTCATTTGCGCTGATTTTTGTGGCGATGTTCTTCTCTACTTTCCCGATTCCTGCATCCGCTGCTGCTACGCAAATGCTGACACCAAACCAGTTACGGGCACAGGTCTCTGCCAAGTTCCTGCTGGTATCAAACCTGATTGCCTTAGGCATCGGAACCACCGCTGTGGCGTTGATCACGGATAAATATTTTCAGAACACGATGATGGTTGGTAATTCTATTTCGATCGTCAATGCCATTGCCGGAGTGATTGGCTTCTTCTTGTTGTATAAGGGCTGTCAGTATTATCGTGAGAGTATGAAAGTCGAAAAACTGGCTGACTAAAATAGCTGGATATGAATCAGCCATCTTAAGCTTCACTGTGAAAGGCCTTTAATCCACATTAAAGGCCTTTTTTATATCCATTCCACAAGCTCAATTTTCAAGTTCTCAAATTTCAATTCTCCCTCCAACCTAGACAGGCTGGCTAAAAAAACGTATAACACCGTTTTAAATTTACAGGTGTGCACCGTTGAAACTTGTGCTTGCTCCCATGGAAGGCTTAACCGATCCGATTATGCGTGATGTGCTGACATCCGTAGGTAGCTTTGACTGGTGCGTGACCGAGTTTATCCGTGTCACCGACTCTATCCTGCCCGATCATGTTTATCACAGTTACTGCCCGGAACTGTTAAATGATGGCAAGACGGCGGCGGGTACGCCGGTACATGTGCAGTTTCTGGGAAATAATCCGGAAATGCTGGCAGCAAATGCAGCCAAAGTTGCCGCAATGGGCGCACCGGCGATTGACCTGAATTTTGGTTGTCCTGCGAAAACCGTGAACCGTCATCGCGGCGGTTCCGTTTTACTGGATGAACCCGAAGTGGTACATGAGTTAGTCAAAGCCGTGCGAGATGCAGTACCGGCGCATATTCCGGTGTCTGCGAAAATGCGTTTGGGTTATATGGATCGCAACTTTATGCTGGACAATGCCCATGCTATTGAAGATGCGGGAGCGTCTTGGGTCACCATTCATGCGCGCACCAAAGCCGATGGCTATACCCCACCTGCTTTTTGGGACCAGTTACAACCGATCCGTGAAGCATTGAAAATTAATGTGATTGCCAATGGTGAAATCTGGAACAATACCGATGCCAAACAGTGTCGTCTAGAATCTGGCTGCGAAGACCTGATGATTGGCCGTGGTGCCGTGACCACACCCGACCTGACCCAATGTATCCGCCAAAATTCAGATGCACCTTTGATGAACTGGAATGAATTGCTGGAACTGCAAATTCGCTTTATCAATGGTTCCGCCAAAACTGAAATTGGCATGGTCGGTCGTTACAAGCAATGGCTGGGCATGATGTCGAAACATTATCCTGAAGCCAAAGCCTTATGGGATGAAGTAAAGCGGATTAAAGTTCTGGCCGAGATTACCGAAAAACTGAAAGCTTCAAATATGTAAATGCAAAAGCCTTTGAATGATTCAAAGGCTTTTTTTGATTCTATAAATCATTTTAAGGCTGCTTATGCTGTTTTAAGCTTTCTACATGTTCCCGATTGGTTTTCCAGGATTTTTCTAAAAGCTCTTTTTCTAAACGCAGTTGTATCCGTTTTAATTTCGTTTCAGAAATCATCTGTTGATCAAAACTTTTCACATAGTCGGTCCAAGCTGCGCCCCGAAATACATCATTTGGCATTGGCGTTTTAAATACCGCATCCGGCATAAATACAATCACGGAATGCAAAAGATCTGGCTCCACAATATCAGCCAGTAATTGTTCCAGAACTTTGATGTGTTTATAGTTTTGATGAATTGGATTTTGAAATGTATAACTGTTTTTATAAATTTTCTGGGTCCATTGTTTCTGACGCGCGCTTGCAAAAATCCAGCCCTTATAGTTTTTGGTTTCAATCACAAAGATGCCATAAGGACTTAATAGCAGATGATCGATTTGTGTGGTGGCACCTGCTCCATCTGGAAGGGTCAAATCATTCAGCAGAATGTATTCAGGGTCTTTTAAATACAGTTTGACATGGGCAGCAACCGCAAATTCTCCTAATTTCCCTTTTAAAAATGGCTTAAATAATTTAAAAACAATCACGCCAAAGAACAGCAGAAAAATCCACCATACACTGGACCAGAGCGAACTTAATATCTGTAATGTGGAATGTTCAATATTCTAATTTTCATTTATTTTAAGACTTCGATCTTAATGCGTTCGCTCAATATTTAACAGAATTTCTTTTTTATCCAAACCACCGGCGAAGCCCACCAGCTTACCACTGCTGCCAATCACCCGGTGACAGGGTGCAATAATCGAAATCGGGTTTTTCCCGTTGGCTGCACCCACGGCACGCACTGCTTTAACATTACCTACCTGCTCGGCAATATCGCGATAGCTTCGGGTCTGGCCATAAGGAATATTCAGCAGAGCCTGCCAGACTTTTTTCTGAAAATCGGTTCCGGCAAAGTCCAAAGGCAAGTCAAAAACATTGCGCTGACCAGCAAAATACTCCTGAAGCTGGCGTCTGGTTTCAATCAATAGCGGATGCTGCAGATCTTCCACCAAGGTCGCCAGTTTCACCCGATTCGGCTGTTCACAATCCCAAAGCACAGCTACCAGTGCGGTGTCATTCGCGACCAGTCGTAACTGACCGACTGGAGAATCCATATAGAGATAACTTAAGTTCATGCTTACACCCTGTCCCGGATCAGCGGAGTTTATTTTCTATTTTAACTCAGTTCACCGAGACAGGCTGAAACAAATTATGAAGAAGATACTTTCATCAGCACCAGACCGGAAATAATCAATACTGCAGCCAGCATACGCATGGCCGATGTCGGCTCACCCAAAACTAAAATCCCGATCAGAAATGAACCCACAGCCCCGATTCCGGTCCAGATCACGTAAGCTGTGCCTAATGGCAAAGTACGCATGGCATAGGCCAGTAAGGCAAAGCTGAGAATCATAAAGAAAATGGTGATGATACTTGGCGTTAATCGGGTAAATCCTTCGGACAATTTCATGGAATATGCCCAAACGATTTCAAAAACACCTGCGAATATAAGTGCAATCCAGGCCATGCAGCCCTCCTCTTTTATCTAAGAATCAGGCCGTCCTGACGATTTTTCCTGTGCATTTCAGCATGAAATAGACAAGGGAGGTCGTTCCTCCTACCTATAAAAAATTTTATAAAACCAGATTACGCACACCTGATTATTTTTACAAAACATGACTCTTAGAGATGCAACTTAACCTGATCTTACTCAAATCTTCAAGACATTTGTCGCTGCTGTTATTATGGTAGATATTCAAAATGATCATTCAGAAATAGCCCCTATGATCAGGCAAATTCAGCAACAACAATTTCACAAAAATAAGTGCAGCATATCAAGTTATACACATCCATTAAATTTAAATAACGAGCAAAGAGATTACACAATGAAATACAATTTTAATACCTATTGATCACTTTTTATTTAACATGATTATGAACCTGTGATGAATAAACGACCCCTAAACAAGAGGGGTTTGAAGGTATAAAAAGAACCAAATGTGAGTTCTTTTTATACAAATTTCGTCTAAGGCATAATCAATCTGGCTACAAATGATCACATTTTACACAACATATCCATATGGTTACCCACATGGATATCTACACACTTATCCATAAAGTTATCCACATATTTATGTGCATACTACTTTTTAGCGATTAGAGTTGGACCTGACCGACTTTGGCTAATTCTGCACGCATTTCATCAATTACAGCTTTATAATCCGGCTTGCCAAAAATAGCAGATCCAGCGACAAACATATCCGCCCCCGCTTCGGCAATTGCACGAATATTGCTTGGGGTAACACCGCCATCGACTTCCAGCTGAATATCACGCCCTGAAGCATTGATCAGTTTACGGGCCTGACGCAGTTTATCCAAAGTCATCGGAATGAATTTCTGTCCACCAAAACCCGGGTTTACACTCATCAACAGAATTTGATCTACTTTATCTAATACATAATCCAGATAATGCAGCGGTGTGGCCGGGTTAAAGACTAAACCGGCTTTTGCACCACCCGATTTGATCAACTGTAAAGAACGGTCAATATGGTCAGATGCTTCCGGGTGGAAGGTAATGATATCGGCACCTGCTTCAAGGAAATCCCCGATCATACGATCTACCGGTTTCACCATCAAATGCACATCAATCGGGGCTTTGATCCCATAGTTTTTCAATGCCTTACAAACGCCTGCACCAAAAGTCAGATTCGGTACATAATGATTATCCATCACATCAAAATGAACAACATCTGCCCCTGCTGCCAAGACGTTCTTGACTTCTTCACCTAATCGGGCGAAATCGGCAGATAAAATTGAAGGTGCAATTAAATATGGCTTGGACATGGGAGAACCTGGCTAGCTAAAATTGGATTTTTCTCATTATAACAAATCCAGTCCGGCTACTGTGACCTTGATGTTGCAAGAATAAAACGCTGTGTAACGCTTTAAGGCTTATGAATGCCTTTCAATTTGGTTTAAAGTCCTGACAAGGATAAAAAGTTTAGAGGAGTAAGAATGCAAAGTACCGCCCAGATCCAGACTCAACAGGCGCAGCGCCTTGCCAAACGCCTGGCCAATCACTGGAAGCATAAGTTTACCATCGAAGAAACAGACCAGCAGTTCCTGATTCATTTTCCGAGTGCAGAGCTGATGTTAATTCCTCAGACTGAGCACTTGCTGGTGACCATCCAAAGTAGCGATGAATCTACCGATTTCGATAAACTGGAAAATGTGGTTCTGGATCATCTCATTCGCATGGGACAGGAAGATTTAACAGCAGACTGGCAAAGATAAGCGATAAAAAGCCCTGTTATTCAGTAATGCCAGTCAGTTAAGGAATTGACTGGCATTTTCTTTTTCAAATTCATGATTATATCTGATAGATAGAAAAGTCATCCGCAACTGTTTGAGGCATGAGGTGTATTGCACCGCAAGATTTAAAAATGATTGTTTCTGCGACAAGCTTACTAGTCGATGGTGGCTGACGAGTTTTGCGGATGACAAATGCCTTTGGTTACTTTGGGCGAAACCAAAGTAACAAATAATTTACAAGAATTTGATTTATAAAATTAATACTCCGCTGTGAGTGACTAAAAAATTAAAGAGTCTATTTCTAAACTCCTTAACTGATCAACATTACTGTTATTCAGGGCTTTTTTATATGAATAATGTTAAATTTAAGGCTGAAGCTGTACCGCATGAAACTGTAGATGGTCATCCATAAAACTTTGAATAAAGTAATAGCCATGATCATAACCCTGATGTTCACGCAAGGTCAGCGGCTGGTTCACGGCATCACAGGCCTGCTGGAACAGCGCCGGATTCAGCTGGCTATAGAACTGGTCTGAAAAACCCTGATCAATCAGGATGTCAGCGAATAAAGCCCCTTTCTCTTTAACCAGTGCAGTCGCATCATGCTTGAGCCATTCTTCACGGTTTTCACCCAGATAATTCGAGAAAGCTTTGTCTCCCCAAGGACATTGGCTTGGTGCACAGATCGGTGCAAAAGCCGAAACTGAACTAAATTTTTCTGGATATTTAAAAGCCAGAGTCAATGCACCATGTCCGCCCATACTGTGACCGAATATGCCGATCTTGCCCGGCTGAATCACAAACTCTTCTGTGACCAGTGCATAGAGTTCATCGACGATGAAGCTTTCCATCTGATAATGTTCAGCCCACGGCGCTTCGGTGGCATTGATATAAAAACCTGCTCCCTGACCGATATCCCAGTGATCGCCTTCTGCCACAGCTTCACCGCGTGGCGATGTATCCGGTGTGATTAAAATCAGGCCCAATTGTGCTGCCAGACGCTGCGCATGTGCCTTAATCGCAAAGGTTTCCTCGGTACAGGTCAAGCCTGCCAGATAAAACAATGCCGGACAGCTATGACCTTCTAGGGCTTGAGGCGGCAGATAAATGCCAAATTTGGTCGATGTTTTCAGTGCTTTCGAATCAAAGCGATAAATCCGCTGTTCACCTTCAAAGCTCCTATTGTTCTGTACGAGTTCCATGGCATATTCCTTATGATTGCAGCATATCTGCTGATGACATTGATCTAAGGTGATTGTGTCATTGTACTGGTTTGCGGAAATAAACGTTGTTCCAGCTGTGGCAACATCAATTGCATATTCTTGCCAATCACCCATTGCGGTTCTGAAGGCTCGAAGCCTTGCGCTGATTCCCATTTTGCTACGGTATCTCTGGCCTGTTCGAACGCGGCTTGCAGACTGCTATTTTCACGCATCGCTTCATCAAAGAATGCACGGCCAAAATAGGTATAATCCGCTTCATTGGAGCAGCCAAAAGACTGACGGTCAGCTGCCGAAGCCGTAACCACCAGGGTATTGTCATTCTGCAGGGCCGAAGCAAAGCTGCCGGAAAAACAGGCCGAGATCACAATCACACGCCAGCGAATGCCTGCTGCATCCAGTGTTTCACGTAACCATTTTGGATCGACCTGGGCCAAATCCAGCGGCGCATTTTCCATTTCAAACACATTTGGCAGACCATGAGAGGTCATATATAAAAATAACACATCACTTTCACGGTTCATCTGCTGGCCCATACGGCGCAATGCCAGTTCTATACTGGTTTTGGAGGCAATCGGCAGGGTGGTACGTGTCGCCGGATGATTGACCAAAGCAATAGAACGGCCATAAGTGCCAAAACGGGTATCAAACTGCTCTTTAATCCGCTCGATTTCAGAATGAAATACATCCTGATAACTTGCGCCAGCCACGCCCATAAAATACCAGTGCGATTGGGCAAATTCACCGTATTCGATATTTTCCAGGGCTTTATTCAGCAAAATTGGCTGCGCATAAAATGCATCTTCGGCAAAGCTCGGTGGAATTTCTTCGACTTTCCAGATCGGTTGATCTTTGACTGAAATTTGCCAGACCACCAGCGTAAACAAGGTCGCCAGCATAATCAGCGCACGTTCCCACCACGGCCATTTTAATTCACGTGAAATTACCCAGACCACAGCCAGACTTTGCCAGACAAATAACATGACAAACAGGGTCGGAATATAGTCATAGAGGATATAAGGCAGATAGTCCAGATCGCCCAGATATTGAATCAGGCACTGGAACAGCATGATATGAGTATCTAAAACCAGCCATAACAATGCCGGCACCAGCATCAAACGCAGGTTATTGATCCGTTGCGACAGAAAGATACCCACAATCAGCGCAATAAAAGGCCAAAGTGCATAACTAATCAGACCTTGAGAGTTAAAATCTCCCATACGGCCTGAACTGAGCCAGCTAAATAGGCTGTTGGCACAACCACCCAGAATCCCCCAGAACACCAATTGCATGATCGATGGACGAACCAGTTGCAATGAACGCCGAGATCCCAGAAATAACCACATCCCGGCAATTTGGTTGCTCTTAAAATCGTGCCAAAAATTAATGGAGGGTTTAAAGTCGATCATAGAATTTCAAGGAGATCAGTGGCTCGCTAAGGTGCTGAATAAGTTTATGCTTGATAACGGTTTTATCAATGCCAATTGTTAAATATACAACAAATCCTTGCTTAATATTGAAACAATTATCTTATTCAGCCACAAGTTCATGCTGAAAATATGCATCAAAACGGCAGGCATCACCCTGCCATTGATGATGAGGTTCTTTTTCTGCCAAAAACACCGCCAGACGTGGACGTTTGACCACCACACGTTTGGCAATTTTTTGCGCCAATTCCAACAGGTTATCTCCCAGATCCATTTCGCCATCTTCAGGCAAAAGCATGTGCAAGAGCTGCATCTGTTTTTTGACTTGCGCCTGTTTCTTAACCGCCTGCTGGTTCTGATCCCGCTGCGGGAACATCGGATCCAGATAGACCACATCTACAGTTCGATGCTGCTCGGCTTGCTGCTTCAGATAATCGGCTGAATCAGAAAAGACCAGTTGAATCCGTGATACGACTTGACTCAGAAATACATCAGATTGTGCACGGGTATGGGTATCTTCAAGTAAAGTAAATAATATGGGATGTCGTTCGACCAGCGTGACTTGGGCACCTAAATGCGCCATCAATAAACTGTCATGTCCCAGACCCGCGGTGGCATCGATCAAGCTCGGTTTCTCGGCTAAATGACAGGCACGTGCAATCATTTCAGATTTTAAAGATGCACGTTTTAAACGTCCGGTCTCGGCTTGCCAGTCCGGTTGCATTTTCATGCCATGGGCACAAAGCCAAAGTCCATTCTCATCCACACATAAGGCCAGTTCAGGATTCAGACGAAAGAAACGTGCATTGAGTTTTTCAACCGTTTCAATTTCGACCTGCACCCCACGAGAAGAAAGCACAGCCCCGAAGTGCTGTGCTTTCTGTTGATCGTCAGATTCGGCATATAAGCGAATCGCGCTTACCATAATTTCCAACCTGTATAGGCAAATAATAAAATCAGCAGACCCGAAGCAATACGATACCAGGCAAAGATCATAAAGTCGCGTTTAGCGACATAAGCCACCAGCGCGCGGATGAGTAACAGTGCCGAAATAAAAGAAACCAGAAGCCCGACCCCGATCACGGCCCAGTCTTCAGTAGTATTTAGCACATCATAACTTTGATAAAGGTCTAGCAGGCCGGCACCAATAATGACCGGAATACCCAGAAAGAATGAAAATTCAGTCGCGGCCTTACGTGATACACCTAAAAACATCGCACCGATAATGGTCGCACCTGAACGAGAGGTTCCCGGAATCAAGGACAAGACCTGAATCAGACCAATCCAGATGGCATCTTTAATACTGAGATCTTCAACTTCATGTGCACGAACTTGAGGCGGATGTTTTTCAATCCAGATAATGATCAGGCCACCCACAATCAAACCAATGGCAATGGCAATATCATTAAACAGAAACTGTTTGACCGTTTGCCCCAAGGTCAGTCCAATCAATATAATTGGAATCGAGGCCAAAATCAGGCCGATCCCTAAGCGACGACCCTGTGGCTCACCGCTGACAATTCCGGTTGCTGCTCCCCAAAGACGGGCCCAATATTCATAAATTACCGCTGCAATGGCACCCATTTGAATGGCAATGACGAATACATCACTCTTTTCCTTGGTCCAGAAATTCATTAATTCTGATGCCAAAATTAAATGGCCAGTACTGGAAATCGGCAAAAATTCGGTAATACCTTCGATAATACCCATGATTGCCGCTTTGAGTAGCAGTAAAAGATCCATGCTTTATCCTAATTAATTATGCTTTGCCTTGTTCAGGAATTTTTTTCCACGCGTTATCACGTAAATACACCGGCAGCGCCAATTCTGCACTGACCCAGTTTTCTGTGTGTGCTGCTGCACGTGCGATGCTGGCAATATCCTGTGCGGTCGCATGCACATTTTTATACATTGAAGCTTCAGTTTGTACCAGCTCAGCACCAGAGCCCACCGGCGTAAACCGAACAGCTTGACTGCCTTCGGCATAACTTAATAATTGTTCTTCATCGACCGGCTGCATGATCCCCTCTGCATCCAGTTGATAGCTCGCGATATAAACTTCGCTCATGCGTGCATCTAACACGGCAGAAACTTCAGTCAGACCATGTACACGGTAAGCTGCCTGCGCCAAGGCCTGTAAAGTCGACACCGGAATCACCGGCACATCATTTGACCAGGCCAGCGCCTGCGTGACTGCGGCATTAATCCGCACGCCGCTAAAAGAACCCGGACCACGACTAAAAGCAATCGCGGTTAAATCACCAATCGCCAGCCCAAGATCTTGCAGACCTTGTTCAATCATTGGGAGAATCGTTTGCGTTTGTGCCTTGGCGCGCGCATCAAGCTGAAAAAATAGTTCTTGAGTATCATCGATCACAGAGACGGAACACTGCTCATTGGCAGTCTCCAATGCCAGCACTTTCATGCACAACCTTAATTCAGAGAATATAAAAAACGCGGATATAATACTCCACTCATATCCGCTACGCGAGATTTTCCCGAAACAGATACAAAAATGCCTAGAAAATTCTAGGCTTATCATGATTTTCTAGAACATCGTATTAAAGCTGAATTTGTTCCAGATCCTGAAATTTCTGAAAATGCCCGGCATAGTGCAGGGCACTCATTTTCAGCTTTTGAATACTGTCTTGATCCAGCGTTTTTACCACTTTGCCCGGTGAACCCATCACCACCGAATTATCCGGAATGATCTTGCCTTCAGGAATCAGGGCATTGGCACCAATAATACAATTCTTGCCAATCACCGCATGATTCAGAATCACCGCCTGAATCCCGATCAGGCTGTTATCACCAATGGTACAGCCATGTAACATGGCCTGATGTCCGATGGTGACATAATTTCCAATTTGCATCTCAATACCGGCATCGGTATGCAGCACGGCATTTTCCTGCACATTGCTGAAATCACCCAGTTTGATTTTACTGTTATCTGCCCGTACCACGGCACCAAACCAGATGCTGACCTGCTGCCCGAGTTCGACTTGTCCAATTACTGTTGCCGTTGGTGCGACCCAGCCATCCCATGGCTGCTGTGTAGCAGTCGGTGTGTGTCCCTGAAATTTATACAACATTGATAAAATCCTGTTCAATGGTTAAAAAAATTTGGAGCGTTTAAAACTTGGTGAATTGAGCAGGAATGGCCAGTCTTTTTTATAATCCAATCCATACTGGAACAAAGAAATCAGCATACGTGCCGTCAATCCCCAGACCACTTCATTTTCTACCCGCATACTTGGAAAATATAAAGATTGCTGGGCAAAGCGGACTTCATAAGGTGTGGGCGTGGCTTCAAGCAAATGTTGCAATGAGGCAAAGAAAATCCGGTCGATTTCCGTTGGTTGCGGAATCAGCTGCACTTGCGGCGGAATCAGCCCCACAATCGGCTTAACCAGCATGCCATTACGGGCTTTCTGCATGGGCAAGTCCCCCATCAGCTGCACATCAAAGGGATTTAATGCCGTTTCCTCATAGGCTTCTCTTAAAGCCACGACAATATTGCTGGTATCTTGTGGATCGCGCTTGCCACCCGGAAACGAAACCTCTCCGGCATGATTATTCAAATAGGCCGAACGGCGGGTCAGCAATACTTTGGGATCAGCTTCATCGGTGATCGCAATCAACACGGCAGCATGCGCAGATCGAATACGCCTGGAAAAGCGTAATCGTTGCTGCAACTTTTGTGTCAACTCACGCGCATCCATTCTTTCAGCCCTAGCCATGATCATAATTTCATCATAGCTGATTTTTGATTCAGCGGGATAGAAATGATGCCAAATTTTGATTTTTCAGTTATCCTGAGCTTACTTTTATCATTGATGATGAATATGAACTTCTGTGTGAATTGTGGACATAAAACGACCGAAAAAATTCCTTTGGGCGACCAGCAAATCCGCAGCGTGTGTAATTCATGTGGCTCTATTCATTATATTAATCCAAAAGTCATTTGTGGCGCGCTGGTACTCTGGGACAATAAAGTCCTGCTGTGCCGCCGCGCCATTGAACCGCGTTACGGTTTATGGACTTTACCTGCCGGCTATATGGAACTGTTTGAAACCATGGAGCAAGGTGCTGCACGGGAAACCCGTGAAGAAGCTGAAGCCGAAGTGGAGATTGAGCAGTTGTACTGTATGTATAACATTCCGCGTATTGGCCAGATTTATGTGCTGTTCAAAGCCAATCTGATTGATGGAAAATTTGGTGCTGGTGAGGAAACCATCGAAGCACGTTTATTCGATGAAGCAGATATTCCGTGGACCGAGCTGGCTTTCCCAAGTGTAGAACATACACTAAGACATTATTTTGCAGACCGTAAAAATAATATTTTCCCGATGCATTTAGAAACCTTAGGTTCGCGTCTGGATCATACCGGTTAAATCCAATAGATTGAGCGCGCATAAAAAAATCCCATACGCAGATGGGATTTTTTATTTATGGGACATTACGCTTTAGCTTTGACGCGATAACAATCTGCAAGTTTAAACTCAACAGACCCACCGCTTCGTTTGGCCAGATCAATATCGTCAGGCGTTTCATCCTCATTATTATTGTTATAAATTTTCTGGAAACTGGCATAGGTATTGGCCCATTGCACGCCGTCTCCGACCGAATTCAGGAAGGTGACCCGCCCATTCTGACCGGCAGCAGTATCCAGTACATTGGACAAATTCAGCAGAGCACCGCCAATCACAATCGAATCATTTGAATTTGGTGAAGACTGGATGCGTGAATCGACCCCAACCAATGCACCATTCAAATCCCCTAATTTTACATTGGCCAAAATCAGACGCATCGAAACCGATTTATCACGAACAAATGCACGGCCTAAAGTTCCAAGCCGGTATTGCTGTACGCCATTCAATAATAAATTGTTATCAAGCACATCGCCCTCACAGCCTGTTATTGGGTCGGTCGCAAGATTATTCTCAGATTGCATATTGGTTCGCACATCACCATTACTATCAATCACAATCCCCAAAGTGACTGGACTGACCGTTGTATCACTAAACTTAAACTCCAGATTGGCATACATCGGGAAGATATACTTCTCCCCACTGGCTACATTCTGCTCTGTTTTAAATACCGCACGATCCAGATAGCTGATTGAGAAAATTTTATATAAATCAATACTTCCATTATATTGATCACCATCCGCATCCAGACGCCATGCCCCTAAACTGGCTTGATCAGATGCATCCAGCTGTGTTTTTCCAGTGACCATCTTATAAAAAGCTTCTTTACCCGCAATCACATAATCATTCAGCAAACTGCCCCGATATAGTTCAAGTGGCGTAGCGTTATTTGCGACATTTAAACGATAAGGTGCAGTAATCGTTTTGCTGGTAGGATGAATCCATGAACTTTGCGGATCGGCCGTCATTTGTGCAGGTTTCACATTACGAATGAGTTCAGCATTAATTCCACCCAGTGAAGATAGATTTTTTGCGGGCAGTTTTAACTGGCTATCACGCCATTGCAGGCCACTGCCAAAGGTATAACCCTGACGGTCTGTGATTAGCATAAAATGACCAAATAGATGTTTGGTAGTCTGATCTTTAATATCACAAGGTGTTTTATTGCATCCCACCAGTCCATCTGAACCCGACTGGATGCTACCAATCACACCAGAGGTTGAAAATAGTGAAAATTCCGGCTGATAAACCGCGGCATTGGCAATGGTTACCAGTTTTTTCACTGTAGCAAAAGCAGCTTCATCAGAAATCTGGTCAACATCGATAAAATCCTTAATTTTTGTGGCGAAGCTAGCATCCGTCAGACTGATATTTCCACTCACTTTAGCCAAGTCTTTACGCATTTCTTCGGTAATATACAAAGGCTGCACATCCGTTGGATTCACAATACGGCCTTCTTGTATCGCCAGAGCTTGCAGAATTTTCACCAGACGCATGGCAACCTGAACTGTAGGATCATTCTGATCTAAGTTATTTACCTGACGTCCAGTAATTCCTTTTGCAATATCGACCACACTTAAACGTGGGAGCTGAGTCTGGGTACTAAAGGTGGCATAATCGCTCAGCTTAAGTTTGCCGAGAGTAATTTTGCTTGAACTAAAACTCTGAATATAAAATTCAACCTCATCCGTCTTTTGACAGGTTCCGGATGCCACGCCAGCATTACTATCAAATAGAGTAATGAAGGTATTTTCTTTATCGCCACTACAATTAAAATTCAAGCCATCCAGCGGATATTCAAGCCCCCATTCCACACAATTATCTGTCCCTGCTGTACAGGTTCCATTGGTCGTGGCTTCATTATTTTTTTCTGGAATCACATTGGCACTCTCCCCACCACATCCTGCGAGTGCAGCCAAAAGTGTAGTTAAAGCAAATGGATATAATATTTTATTTTTCATCTTGTTATACTCGAATAGTCCTTATCGAATGGCGACTAATTTTAGTTGTCCATAATTAGTGAGCATCTTGTCTTCAACATCGATTGCTGAGGCTAAAGGCGTCAATAACACATACTCACTTTGCGCAGGGATCTGAATAATGCCTTCAATACGCTCATGTTGAATAATATTTGCTTGTCCTTCCTGGTTTTTAAAACCACCCGCTCCTTCCATAACACAGCCTCTATTGTCTAAAAAGACCACAAAAGGCCAATAATAAGTAGGATTTTTTTGGCGTGAAGCATAAGAGTTAATCTGAATATTCTTGATATCAGACTGTAATTGCACGACTTCAAAATCAAACTCGTCTGATTTCAAAGGCGCACGAGGCCATAAATTGACTTCTTTTTTAAGGCTGATCTGTTTGGCTTTTTTGATTTTTTTGTCATTAAAGCACTGTTTTCCCAAACTCTCTCTAGTTTCAGCTTGTGAAATACGGTAATAACTTTGTGCCAGCACCACTGGACCTGTATCCAGTGTAGGCGTTTTAAATAAGGATGTTAATACTGATTGACCAAGCCCTTTTTCACGCTCAATGGTCTGGATTCGGGTAGAGCCGATATTTTTATCTACCACGCCCTCGGGCATACTGTAGAAACGTTTCCTGCCTTCTAGATTAAATTCTTTATTCTCAAGATATTCACTGTCCACATAGTCCACGCCTTCAATCTGACTGAATCCGGTTTTCTGTAGCATCGGGCTTGAAGCGGGTGTCATGGCCTTAGGCATTTGAGTCAATTGGGTTTCAGATCTTATTAATGGCTTAGATTCTGTCAGTTCTTTCACAATCTGCGGTTGTACTGGTTGTACTGGTTGTACTGGTTGTACTGGTTGTACTGGTTGTACTGGTTGTACTGGTTGTACTGGTTGTACTGGTTGTACTGGTTGTACTGGTTGTACTGGTTGTACAACCAGATTATGGTCTGACTTAAGTTCTGCTGGTCTATTTTCTAGGGCTGATACTGTTTCTAAGTTTTGCTTTACAGGAGGTGACTGAACCACTGCAACTGCTATTTTTTTCGATGCTAGAGATTTTTCTTCTGTTTTTTTCTGTGGGTTATGATTACGTGGCACGACTAATGGTCGCCCATCTGGACCAATAATGGTAATAAATTCTCTGGCGCTTGTATAAAAAGATAAGGGTACCAGACTTAATGCCAGTACCACTTTCAATCCAATTTTTTCTGTCTTGATCATTTCTTCCTTACCAACGAGTGCGATAGTTCAAACCTAAAATGGTAATCTTGGTATCTGTTTTCACGTTTAAACCTGCATATGGGTTTAATAACAGGTTATTCACGCCGGTCTGGTTGGCTAAACTACTGGTATTTGCTGGAATTTGATCTTTACTGCGCAAGAAACCAATCGAGAGATCCAAATCAGTATCTGCATCAAAACGATAACCCACACCTAATCCAAATAGCTGTGCACCATTAATAGGAACCATCGTATTGCGCTTATTTTTTGGAATAGCGCTGGTTCGTGGCTCATAACCTGCGCGAAGTTTTAAACGGTCGGTGGCGGAATACTCCATCCCGATTCCGAAATTCCACGGCGATTCGAATCCCATCGGCAAAGCCAGCGTAGAATCAGTGACATTAGCAGACAAGATTTTGGCAATTTTTAAGGCTGAAATGGTACGGTCAAACTCGAACTTAAACTCATCCCAAACCTTGTAGTCTGTCCAGCCAATATCAAAATTTACCTGCAAATCTGGCATAACTTTATATTTGATACCTGCCTGAAAATGCGCTGGATATTCAAAATCCATCGACACCAAACCAGACTCACTGGATGGAATATAATTAGGAAACCCAAGAATTGCTGCCAGAATCTGACCCGTCGGTGAAGTCATTAAACCCTTGATCATTTCCTGTGGTGCTTTGGCATTATCAATATGATATTTACCTTTTAAGCGCATTTTTGCCGCACTTTGGTAGACCATACCAAAACTGAAATCTTCGCGTGGCTCCCACAATATCCCGAGGTTATAGCTTGGACTTAAATTCTGTTCAAGCTCCAGTTGCATCTGACCAAACTTGCCAAATGGGTTCATTCCCTCATCCGCATTACAGATCCCCAGCAACAGAATATCGGTAATAATGTCGGAGTTTTCTTTAAATGGTGTACAGACAACTTCATCGATCATACGCAACATCCCGATTAGCTCATTCGGGAAACGTAAATCTGTTTTCATCCCAATGGCTTGATAGGACATTCCGACAGAAGCACCAATGGACAGTTGGTCATTGACCTCATAACCAATCGATGGAGACAGGTAAGTAATCCGCTCCAAAGCAACTTGCTGGCCCATAAAGTTTGCCGGATTACCATCTTCATGACCGAAACCAGCGACTAAAGGCGCATATACCGCTGTTGCATAGGTCGCTTTAGATCCAGGCGGGTTATAAGCAATCCCCATGGTGGGCGCAGCCAAAGGGAGACCTTCGCCTAAATCCACCATCTTTTTCAGAAAAGGGACATACAGGCTGACATATTCCACATCACCACTGACCGGCCCTTTAAAATCAGTACATAAATCAGATGAAACTTCCGGTCCATCATTACAGACGATAGGGTCATCAGAATAGCCAAATACGTTATATCCAGCCGGCACTGTAAACTCCCGCTGGATATCAAAATTCGCCACAATAATCTGCTGTTCGGTTTGCAAACCATCAATTTTAGTTAGAGCAGCCGGGTTAAAGTGAATGGCATTGACTCCCGGGGGATCCGCCGTAACTGCATTCCCCATGGACAATGCACGTAAATCAACCGAAAGGTTGGTTCCCAATTGTGCAAAGGTATAACTTGAACAGCCCGCAAGAATAATTCCTGTTAATAACGGGCTAAGTCGAATGTTTTTCATACGACACCCCTATTAACTGATTTTTTTACCAAAACCTAAAATATCAAGCGGGAATGACAACCCCAACGAAACATCAGGCGCATCTTCGGTCAGCCCTAAGCCGACGGTACCATTTACAATCGTTTCTGGAGAGACTCGCACCCCTAATGAAATTGCCAAGGTGGAACTGGTCTGATCCGCGGCAGAGTAGCTTTCTCCTGTGTTATAGCTAAACTCAGCTCCCGTATTAAAGCTTTGCTGATAGGACATGGTCATCGAAACGTCATAGTTAAATGAGTATGCGAAACCGAATGCAAAACCCCCACTAATCCCCGGTTCAAACTCTTCAATAATGCGATAACCGCGACGCTGGTTCAGGCCTGATTCTTTAAAACCATAGTTTGCAGAAACGGAGGCAAACAGCACGACCGGATCGATGTATTTACGTGTACTGGCACCCACTCCTGCTGAGTAATAGCCCTTCCCTGCTGCCAGATCTGTCGCTGCATTGATTTCATAAGGACTGTCGCCCGTTTTTGTTGATAAATTACCAAATAAAATTAAAGGTAAACGGCCAGCTTTTAATGGAAATGGTTCCCAGCGTGCCCCAACACTGATATCACCTAGTCCGGCAGTCGAAGTGTCTTTTAACAAGTCGGTCTTGGCCACTAAAGGCAAGGATGCAGTTAAGGTCAGGTTATCTTTCACCCCATATTGGAATGTGAAAGTATTGGTCAAACTATGCGTGGCATTCTCTTGTACACGAAGTTGATATAGTTGACCCTGAGCCATTTCAATATCAAGTTGAGTGTCACGATAGTAGGTATAATCGATATCGTAATATGATGAAATATCACCTTTTTTAATGAGTGAGTACTGACGTTCATTTGAAGTAAATACTTCTTCCAGATTAGCTGCCTGGGTAGCATCACCTTCCTGTTTCTGTAAAGCTTGGGATGCATCTGCTACTTGTTTAGTCTGAGCCTCTACCGGTGCGGCAGTTTCACTCACTGCTTCTTCAGCTGTTTCATATCCACCGAGTTCCGGCTCTTGTGCAGCCTGTGTTTCCACTTGCTCAGTCTGGGCCTGTACAGGTACAGCAGTTTCAACAATAACTTCCTCATCAACCGTTTCGTATTCACCCAGTGTCGGCTCTTCTGCAGCAAATGCAACGCCCATAACCATTTGAATGCTCAGTGCCAAGAACGTCTTGTTCATCCATTTACTGTTCATATCCATTTCACCATTTTAATTTTTATTACTATTTTTCATTTTATTTATTCTTGTAATACAATCTCAGGAAATTATATTGATATTCTCCAAATTTTTCTGATTCTATATTACGATTACGGTCCATACGGATCGTCGAGGCTTTATCGGCAATTTTATCCATATAGAACTGTGGATACTGCATGTCGACCAAGGCATAACGATTAATCGTGGCATCTTCCACATGGCGCATGTCGGCTTCTTTCAATGCCAGAAAGTTTTTACGATATTGTTCAGGGACATTAATCAGGAATAATGTATTATTTTCCCAAACATCCTGAAAACGCCGCTCGTCAAAACTGATATTACCGAGTGCTGGATCTGCGACATACACCCGGCCATTTTTATAGCCTTTATAAACTACGAAATGTTTGAATCCGGCATAAGAAATTGGAACAATAGCAGGCTGATCTTGATTAACTAAATCTTTGAACTCTCCTCGATAGCCTCCGCTTTCTAGCCCTAAAGCCGAGACAAAGCGCTTCATATCAAGTAAAGAGAAACTGCGGCGTTCAATAATTTTATCGGTTTCGCCGAATTTCATCAGTCCATTCATGACTTGCTGTTCATCTAGCTGTGTACCGATATAACCATTGAGTAGGGTGGTAAGGGCTGCTGAACCACAACTATAGTCATAGGCTTGACGTACAATGCCCTGAAATTGATCCAGAAGTGCAGGCTTTACTTGTACAGCTTCACGGTGCATACGCACAAAAGAGTCATTTCTTGAATCAAGAACTTCAGTATAGTGCACAGCGCCATTTGGCTGTTTTTTGATATCCAGAGCTTCTTTGGCAGCGTAATACATCAATGCCGAGCCCAACGCGATCTCTAACATAATTATTAACTTTTCTTATAATGGGCATGATACGCCTATTTTTCTTTTTATAGAGCATTCACTCTACTTCCTTGTAACTAGAAAGATACCTTCTTTTTCAAAAAAATACAGCATTTTTTTTATTTTTTGGATAAATGATTCAGTCATAAAAAAAGCGCGTGTAAACACGCGCTTTTATAAAGTAAATGTTAGTGGCCAGAAATGGTAATGATTGCACCTTTTGTATAAGTAAGCGGAGCTGGAGAGTAGAAAGTTTGCAAACCTTGAACTTCCATATCGCCAATTGATGAAGTTGCGTTACGATTACCTAAATGAATACCTTGAATGTATTGATCTTTAGCACCCGTATCATTACTTACAATACGAATATGTGCTGCTTTACCCACAGTATTAGATGTGCCTACATAAGCATCATTAAATACTGAAATGTTTTGGCTAATCGTTAAATCATTAGACTTCGAATCTGCAATTTTAATACTTTCAATGAAGATCTCACCAGATTCACGTGTAGTTACTGGAGTTGTACCTGAAAGTCCCACAGTTACACCTTTAGTTGAATTATCCAGAATACCTAGATTTTTAATTTCTAGGCCACCAACCATTTTAGTATTCAGTTTGATCATCGCACCTTGAGGTGCGGCACCTAATTGGATATTTGCATCCATCACACCTGTTTTAACTTCTAAACCACTGAGGATATCATTTATAACCGCACCTCCACCTCGACGAATTGTATCTACATTATCACCTACACCTTTTACGCCAGATGCAGTTACACCAATTCGACCGATCTTGATATCAAGACCTGATACTTGTGCTGCAATATTAATGAAAGGATTAGCCCCCCCTGCACCAGCATCTGAATCAATCACCAAGTCAGCAAGATTACGAGATTGAAGTAAGTAAGCACCACCATCATCATAGTTAGCACCAATTACTACACCATGAGTTGCAGTAGTCGGATTAGCAAGAGCAGCGGCATCAGGAGCTACATCAGTCGTACCGCGAATAACGATTGCACCTGCCGTACCTGTCCCACCTTTATCAACAGCTAAACCGTCATTATCATGAATAAATAACTTTTCAATAGCGATTTTTGAAATACCGATCCCGATAGTAATGCCGCTTTGACCCGTTGTTTCGCTTAGAGATGCTTCATCCATTGCCTGCATCGCCATCGCATTGGCACTAAATGCAACTGAAGTCGCCAGAACTAATTTTGTGAATTTTTTCATTGTTTACTCTCCCAAGAGTAGTATTTTTTTTGGTTGTGAATCACTCAATGTTCACGCTGTATTTTTTATTTTCTGACAACGCAAAGCATCTTTCCTTGAGTAATTTGCTTGCAGAACTAAGTTATCTCCGAGCAATCATTTGATCAACTGTTGTTGGTCGCAATCCAATGCTTACCGATAAACGGTATTTGATGATTTAAAAATATTTTCCTGTCTTCTTGATATAAAATAGCGAGTCATATTGAACTCTGCTTAACTGAATGACCGAAGCTCTCTATCATCGCCCCTTAAAATTTAAATCACCTCTGGTTGCAGATGTATTATCCGCATTAAAGACATTGGGGCATCTGGTGTATTTAAATAATAATGGTCAGCCTTTTATTGCCTGCTGTGCTCAAGAATATTTTATTGTGCAGCAATCACATATTCAGTCGTTTCAAAGAGTGGAAATTGAACAATATCAACCCAGATCATCTGAGTTTAGTTTGGAAATTGATGCATTAAGAAATCCTCACAAGAATGGATTTCATGGAGGTTATGTCGGTTTTATTGGCTATGATTATGCGGCTCAGCAATATATTCAGTATCCGGACCGCTCTCAACCTGGTTTATTTATCGGTCAATTTTCTTCCTATATTAAACCAAGCTCTGAGGGATGGATGTTCTATAGTGATGATCCAGAGGCAGAACAGATCTTCGATTATATTCAGAACTTACTTAATCAAAATAAAATTCGTCCGACGTTTCAGTTAATAAGCCCTTGTACTTCACGCTGGACCAAAACGGTCTACAGCAAGGCATTTCAGAAAATTCAGGATTATATTATTGCAGGTGACTGCTATCAGATTAATCTGACACAAGAATTTAATGGTCGTGCCCAAGGTTCCCTCTTAGCAACCGCCCAAGCCTTCTGGACATTAACCGAAGCGCCTTATGCGGGTTATTTGCGTATTGGTGATTTTGAATTATTAAGCTGCTCACCCGAGTTGTTCATTGATTTTGAAACGAAGCGAAAAATTATTACCAAACCGATTAAAGGCACTATGCCCCGTTTTACTGATCCAGTGCTCGATGAACAATCCAGACAGACCCTAAAAGCCTCAGAAAAAGATCAGGCAGAAAATGTCATGATTGTGGATTTATTACGTAATGATTTAAGTGTTTATGCCGAAACAGGCTCGGTCAAAACACCGAAATTATTTAGTATTGAAAGCTTCAATCAAGTTCATCATATGGTCAGTGAAGTTGAAGCGACTTTAAAAGCAGATATCAATCCTTTTGAAGTACTCATGTCTGCTCTTCCAGGTGGCTCGATTACAGGCGCACCCAAAATTCGGGCCATGCAGATTATTGAAGAACTTGAGGGTGCACCACGTGGTGCTTACTGTGGTTCTATGGGCTATTTCAATTTCGATGGCACTGGCTCCTGGAATATTCTGATTCGCTCGATTCAAAAGTATCAGGAAGATATTTCTTTATGGGCCGGTGGTGGTATTACCATTTCTTCAGATTGTGATGCGGAATATCAAGAATGCTTTGATAAGGTTTCAGCGATGCTTGATCTGTTAAATACCTGGTATCAGCCTGAATAAATAAAAAGTGAATTTTAAGATTCGCTTTTTACTACAAATCTCCCCCTTGCGCAGCAATGCTTCTCACCTTTAATAAAGGTGAGAATGCCTCCCTTTAAAACGGGAGGCTAGAAAGGATTTTAATTACACAAAATCTCATTTTTTAGCGTATCTACTAAACGCTGATTTTGCTCATCTGTACCAATCGTAATACGTAAGAATTGATTAATACGAGGTTTGTTGAAATAACGCACGATAATACCACGCTCACGTAACTCACTCGCGAGTTCACCTGCATCTTTAGATACGAATGTGGCAAAAATAAAGTTTGCACTCGAAGGTAATACCTTAAAACCAAGCTCATTCAGCTGAGCTACCAACTTTTCACGACTGGCAATGACTTTCTGATTTTGTGCCTCAAAGTATTCCTGATCTTCAAAAGAAGCCACCGCTGCCGCAATCGCAAAACGATCCATCGGATAAGAGTTGAAACTGTTTTTGACTGCTTCAAGTGCTGCAATTAAATGTGGCTGAGCAATGGCAAAACCCACACGTAATCCTGCAAGAGAACGCGACTTCGATGTAGTTTGACATACCACTAAGTTTTCGTATTTCTCAACCAGCTTGACTGCCGATTCAGCGCCAAAGTCGACATAGGCTTCATCAATCACCACCACTGAATCTGGATTGGCTTGCAGAATTTCTTCAATCGCACCCAAGCCAAGATCAATACTGGTTGGCGCATTCGGATTGGTGATAATGATACCGCCATTGGCCTGTTTATAATCATCTACCACAATTTCAAAGTCATCATTGAGTGGTAAAATTTTGGTTTTTACCCCAAAGAACTGACTATATACCGGATAGAAACTATAGGTGATGTCTGGATAAAGCAATGGCTGTTCTTGAACAAAGAATGCTTTGAAAATGTGCGCTAAAACTTCATCCGAACCATTCCCGACAAAAACCGTCTCTACAGGCACATGTTGCTGTTTCGCAATCGCCTGTTTAAGTTCAGATGCGTCTGGATCTGGATAAAGGCGCAAAACGTCAGCTGAATTGGCCAATACCTGCTGCACTGCCGCAACCACTTTAGGCGATGGCGGATACGGATTTTCATTGGTATTCAGTTTTAAAATATTCTGGATTTTTGGCTGTTCACCCGGCGTATACGGTTCTAATTCACGTACGTCAGGACTCCAAAAACGCATTTGTTCTGTGGTGATATTCATTTTTAAATTCTCAAAGTTCCCTCTACTAACCTCTCTTACATTCACTTTAAAACAATGCTTAAAGCTCATTCAGAGAGAGGAATATTCATTCTTTATAATATTTCCCCTCTCCTTAGTAGGAGAGAGTTAAGGAGAGGTTTTATATTTTTAATTACTGGTAACGATAACGCGCCGATCTCGCATGCGCATCCAGATTTTCCTGCTGTGCCAAAATATCTGCTGTTTTCGCCAAGGTTTTAACACCCTCTTGTGAACACATGATCAGGCTTGATCGCTTCTGGAAATCATAAACCCCCAGCGGTGATGAAAAACGTGCTGTACCTGAAGTTGGCAAGACATGGTTTGGCCCGGCACAATAATCACCAATCGCTTCAGGGGTGTAACGACCCATGAAAATCGCGCCTGCATGGCGAATATCTTCTGCCATCTCTTGTGCTTCATCTAAACATAGCATGAGATGTTCTGGCGCCACTTGGTTAATCAGCTCAGCACCTTCAGCACGGTCTTTTACCAATACCAAAGCACCGCGGTTCTCAATTGAAGTACGTGCAATATCTGCTTTCGGTAATGCTTCTAAGTGTTTTTCAATCCACTTTTCAACAGCATCTAAAAGTGCTTCATCAGGTGTAATGAAAACGGCTTGTGCCACAGTGTCATGTTCAGCCTGTGACAATAAGTCCATCGCCAACCATTCAGCGTTATTCTCGCCTTCGGCATAGACCAGAATCTCAGAAGGGCCTGCAATCATATCGATACCGACCTGACCAAACACCGCACGTTTTGCTGCAGCCACAAACCGGTTACCTGGACCAGTAATTTTATCGACAGGTGGTACGGTTTCTGTACCATATGCGAGTGCTGCAACGGCTTGTGCACCACCAATCGTAAAGACACGTGTTACGCCAGCCAAATATGCAGCAGCCAATACCAATGGATTGAGTTCACCATTCGGGGCAGGCACCACCATAATAATTTCAGGGACACCCGCCACATGTGCAGGCACTGCATTCATCAGTACTGAGGATGGATAAGATGCCAGACCACCCGGCACATAAATCCCGACACGATCCAGTGGAGTCACTTTCTGACCGAGCGTATTCCCCAAAGCATCGACATAAGTCCAGCCATCTTGTTTTTGGGCCTGGTGAAACTCACGCACACGCGCTGCAGCTAATTCCAGTGCTTCACGAACTTCAGTCGTTAAACCTTCAAAGGCAGCTTTGAGCTGCTCTTGTGTCAGTTCTAGCTCTGAAAATTGATGCGCCGGATGTCGATCGAACTGTTGAGTGAGTTTAAGAACATGTGCATCACCATGCTGACGAACATCAGCAATAATTTGATCTACAGTTTTTAAAAGTTCAGGATCATTCACAGTCTCAAAAGCCAACAAGTCAGCAAATGCTTGCTTGAAGTTTTGATCTTGGGTCGATAAACGTCGCATCAATTTACCCATCAGGTTTGAATTCGAAGGCTTTAGTTTACCTGTTTTCTAGGCTTTTGTCGGCAGACATAGTGCTCTAGCTCTATGAGTTTTATTGAAAATAGCTTTGGGTAAAATTGATGAAAGGATTTAAATAGAATCTGATATATAGAGAAATAAGAAACCGCCCGGATTGGGCGGTTTCTTAAGCAATCAATTTTAAGCCTGTTTTGCCTTTTCGCGTTCTTCGACTGCTTTTTCAAGCTGAGCCAGAATCGGATTTAACAAGGCTTGCTTACGTTTGAAGCTGGCTTTATTGACGATTAAACGTGAAGAGACTTTACAGATTTCTTCAAGTGGCTCTAAACCATTGGCACGTAAGGTATTACCAGTATCGACCACATCGACAATGTAATCGCCCAGACCGACCAATGGTGCAAGTTCCATTGAACCATACAACTTGATCACATCGACTTGCTCACCCAAGCTGGCATAGTATTGCCGGGTTAAATTCACGTACTTGGTCGCAATTTTCAAACGACCTTTAGGACGCTGCATCCCGACTTTACCAGCTGTCATCAATTTACAAACCGCAATTTTCAGGTCTAATGGTTCATAGACATTTTGCGCACCATGTTCCATCAATACATCTTTACCCGCTACACCAATATCGGCTGCACCATTTTCTACATAAGTCGGCACATCAGAAGCACGTAAAATTAAAATACGAACCTGTTTATGCGTAGTGGGGAAAATCAGTTTACGTGATTTATCCGGATCTTCCAGTAAATTAATCCCTGCTGTTTCAAGCAGTGGCAATGTTTCTTTTAAGATACGACCCTTACTTAATGCCAAAGTTAAACCATGATCAAAATTGCCCATTACGTCAAAGTTTGGATCATCGTTTCTCATATCGCTCATTAATTTACTCGCTTAATTTGGGCACCTAAACTTTGTAACTTTGCTTCTACATTTTCATAACCGCGGTCAATGTGATAAATACGGTCAATCAGTGTTTCACCTTCAGCGGCAAGTGCTGCCAGTACCAAAGAGAAAGAAGCACGTAAATCTGTTGCCATTACGGGTGCGGCAGAAAGTTTTTCTACCCCAGTTACGACAGCATCATTACCTTCGACCTGAATGTTTGCCCCCATACGGGCCAACTCAGGAACATGCATAAAACGGTTTTCAAAAATCGTTTCTGAAATTGTCGCAAAGCCTGCAGCAATGGCATTTACAGCCATGATCTGGGCTTGCATATCAGTTGGAAATTCTGGATGTGGCAAGGTCTGGAAGCTTACGGCTTTCGGACGTTTACCCAGCATATCTAACTCAATCCAGTCGTCGCCACGAGTGACTTCTGCGCCCATTTCTTCAAATTTATCCAGCACAGCTTCCATGAGGGATGGATCTGTGTGTGTGGTTTTGATACGACCACCTGTGATTGCAGCCGCCGCCAGATATGAACCCGTTTCAATCCGGTCAGCCACCACTGCATATTCACAGCCATGCAGACTTTCAACACCAGTCACGATTAACGTATCGGTATCCAAACCTTCAATTTTGGCCCCCATCTTGATCAGCATTTGCGCAAGATCAGTGATTTCAGGCTCACGTGCTGCATTGCGAATTGTGGTCACACCATCGGCCAAGACTGCAGCCATCAGAATATTTTCTGTACCACCGACAGTCACCATATCGAAAACGACTTCGCCACCTTTAAGACGGCCATCGACTTTGGCATGCACATAGCCTGCTTCAACTTCAATTTCTGCACCCAAAGCTTCCAACGCTTTTAAATGCTGATCAACAGGACGTGAACCAATTGCACAGCCACCCGGCAAAGACACTTTTGCACTACCATAGCGCGCCAATAAAGGACCAAGCACTAAAATAGAAGCACGCATGGTTTTCACGAGCTCATATGGTGCAAACTGGTTATCTAATGTCGAGGTATCCGCAGTAACGGTATCGCCTTCATAAGTCATGGTGATCCCAAGACCGGCAATCAGCTTCACCAATGTATTCACATCTTTCAGATCAGGAACATTTTTGAGCGTAATTGGCGTATCGGCAAGAATCATTGCTGCTAATAATGGAAGCGCGGCATTCTTAGCACCAGAAATACGCACTTCACCTTCGAGCTTGATACCGCCCTGAATTAAAAATTTATCCATTAATTTATTAAGCTCCAAATAAGCTTGCTTTGCGCCATTCTTCTTTTGTCATTGCTCGAATTGTCACTGCGTGAACTGCACCACTGGCAATATGGGCATTGAGAGGAGCATAAACAGCTTGTTGACGTGCAACTGGACGCTTACCTTCAAATTGATCATCCACAATACGGAGATCAAATTTTCCGCCCTGACCACTCACAGCAACATCCGCCTCGGGAAAAGCGGCTTCTAAAATTTCAGCGAGCTGTTCATTATTCATCACAAGACCTCTTATAGGACTAAGGGTGTAAAACGAGCCATTTTACTATAAATAGCAAAAATAATTCATGGATCCATACATTATATATATAAAAAAAAGAGGCTTTTAAAACCTCTTTTTCATCATTTGTCCTTTACAAAGCCAAAGCATGCTGCTGTAAATGTATTTCCCGATATCGATCGATCTGGCGTTTTAATTTTTCTGTCAGAAGTTTAATGGAAGTATACATATCATCTGCTGTGGCATGGGCAAAAAACTCGATGCCCGGCAATCGGATAATCGCTTCTGCGATATGATTACTACTGCCTTTTCTGGAGCGTTTATCAATTTGATGATCTTTAGAGAGTTTCACTTGCATACTATTCACCTGATCAAGATGCTTGGTCATTTGTGAAAATTTGGTTTTTATACGTTCTTCAATTGCTGGCGTAATAGATAAATGATGTCCACGAATTGTTATTTGCATAGTTCTATCCCTCACCTTCGTTAGGATTAGAAGAGTCACAATATAAAATAATTTAAATACAGCAACTTATAACTCAAAAATCGTATTTTAAGCACTGATTCAAATCATTTTCACTGTTCCTCAAAAGAAAAAAGATTCATTATGCTGTCATAATGAATCTTTAGAATAGCCAGATTTTAAATTTTAGATCAAGACCTTTCGCTCAGAAGATGAAGGAATATGTAACGATTCACGATATTTCGCCACCGTCCGTCGTGCCACATCAATCCCTTCATTTTTCAATATATTGGCGATTGCATTATCAGACAAAGGCTTACGGGCATTTTCTTCAGAAACCAGTTTTTTGATCTTGGCACGAATGGCTGTAGATGAAGCCTCTCCACCTGAAGTCGTGCCCACATGACTCGAGAAGAAATATTTTAATTCAAATAAGCCGCGCGGCGTCAGCATATATTTATTGGTGGTCACACGAGATACGGTCGATTCATGCAATTCTACTTCTTCGGCAATATCTCTTAAAACCAAAGGTTTCATCCCTTCAGCGCCAATTTCCAAGAACATTTTCTGATGTTCAACAATACAGGTTGCCACTTTTAATAATGTTTTATGCCGCTCATCAACGCTTTTAATGAAATTTTTTGCTTCTAGCATCTGGTTACGTAAATATTGATTATCGTCACTTTGATCTGCACGACGAATCATTTTGGCATAGAAAGGATTGACACGTAATTTTGGCAGTACATCCGGATTTAAATTGACATGCCAAGCGTTATTCTTTTTCATGACCACAACATCTGGCACCTGATAATCCGATTCTTTATTTTCAAACTCCAAGCCCGGGTGAGGTTTCAGAGTTTTTAATAAATCTACCGCACAGCGTAACTGCTCTGGATTTAGCCCGGTTTGTTTAATTAATTTTGGCAGTTCATTACTAATCAGTAATTCATAATGTTGTAGAAGCTTGATTGCATCATTTCGGCAAGGCGTTGAGGCAGGTAAATGATCAAGCTGAACCAATAGACATTCTGCCAAACTTCTAGACCCTACACCCACCGGATCTAAACGCTGAATATGCTTTAATACGACCGCAACTTCATCATCTTCAATTTCCTCCTCACTCCCCATCAAGGATAGAAGATGTTGTACCGATGCAGTAATTTCAGTCAGCTCAGCATCTAAAAAGCCTTTGTCATCCAAGGAATCGACAATGCAATAAGCGATTAATTTATCAAGCTGTGAAAAATTTAACAGGTTAATTTGCTCAAGCATATATTCCTGTAAGCTCTGATGCCCTTGACGATTGTCTTCGCGCTCTTCGAATTCAGCCGCACCTAAGCTGGTAGGTTGATGAGTATAGACATCATCCCAATCGGTATCTACAGGTAGGTCATCGGGAAGGTGAT
This sequence comes from Acinetobacter sp. YH18001, assembly GCF_013416975.1. Taxonomy (NCBI): domain Bacteria; kingdom Pseudomonadati; phylum Pseudomonadota; class Gammaproteobacteria; order Moraxellales; family Moraxellaceae; genus Acinetobacter; species Acinetobacter sp. YH18001. The sequence goes on from NZ_VPEU01000020.1 coordinate 47,957, forward strand.
CCGCATTGAGCTCATTAGTTAGGTCTTTGTGTTCATTATTTGATTCAAGTGTCGATAAGCGTTCAAGGGTAATCTGTTCTTCAACTTTTTCTAATAGAGGGTTACTATCAAGTTGCAGTTGAACTTCTTGTTCCAGTTCCAAACTCGATAATTGTAATAGCCGAATTGCTTGCTGCAATTGTGGAGTTAATGACAGCGAGTTCGCAATTTTTAAGCCCACTGATAATCTCATTATTACCCCCTTAATTAAAAATCTTATTCTATAAGCAATTTTTATGCCGTTTTAATTTTTATAACACAGTTTTACCAAAAAACATACGAACTGGCTTTCAAATTTCTATTTTTTCTAAATTAATAATTTTCAAATATTTGATTCACAATAATAAAAATACCCATTAACGATTTCGCTAAGGGGTGTTTCGAGTTTTGAGTAAATTCAGAATATTATTTTTACTATATTTGATTTTGCTATACCCCCCGCGCACAAAAAAACACCCCCAACTGTTAAGTTGGGGGTGTTTCGAATAATGAGCTGGCGATGACTTACTCTCACATGGGTAACCCCACACTACCATCAGCGCAAAGAGGTTTCACTTCTGAGTTCGGGAAGGGATCAGGTGGTTCACTCTTGCTATTGTCGCCAGCACAA